>JALXCE010000322.1 GCA_026991055.1 Caldifarciminota bacterium
GATGGAAGGGGGCTACATTTTCGAACGAGCCCAGGTTGAGTTTAAAGACCATCTGAGGTTAACAGTTAAGGGTGGTGGGGAAAGATTTAGATAAAAGAGATATAGTTTTTTCAGGTCCTGGATATTTGGGGTATAAATAGAAGAGGGGGGCGGGCAGCCTCAAGGCTGCCCGCCCCCCTCTCTTTTCATCTAAGCCTTTTTAGAACTCAGATACGCCTGCTCCACCAGGATATGGAAGAATCTCTGTTGATTCGTCGGTCCTCCTGAATGTTGCATAATGGCCATCACCATCAAGGTCACCTGTCGCATAGATTGTAATATCTACAGTTCCATCATGAACAGCCTGTGCGTGGCTGAACTGACCGTTGGAGTTCATGGACGTGTAGGTGTTGTAGCCGAGACCACCATGAATGGCACCTGTGTTACCTGCACGAACTGCATAGCTATAGTAAACATCTCCGGCTGGCTTGAACCCAATCAGGCTAAAGCTTCTGTCGTTCTGAGGTGTCACCCATGCATGCTTCGTTGGACCAACCCTATTAGGATCAGAGTTACAAAGGACATAAACACCATGCTCACCTGCGAATGCTTCCTCTGCTGTAGCGATTGCTCCAATATTGGTCTTTGCCTCAGCTGTTTTTGCTCTCAGCTGAAACTTCCTGTACTGAGGAATTGCGATTGCCGCCAAAATTGCAATGATGGCGACCACTATCATCAGCTCCACAAGGGTGAAGCCCTTATCCTTTTTTGTTATCCTTCTCATGATTCAACCTCCTTTTTAAAAATCTTTTTGTTTTCTCACTATACTTAATGGCAATTTTCCTGCCACAAAACCATGATTCGTAAAATTAGCATAAATTCAGGGAATTAGAAATTCAGGGAAAATATAAACCATTGTAAAAAGCCACTCAGGCTCGTGTGAGTTGCAAAATGCAATGCATGGCTCGAAAGATATCCATTGCTGATAAAATCGAGAATGTGGTCAAACAACGTTTAATTTCAATCACTTTGGTTAGTGATAAATCAAACTATTTGCCAGGCCAAAAGGTGATTTAACGTTTTCCGGAGTAATTTAGCTTAATACTGCTAATTTGGCATGATATCAGTTTTTTGAGCTGGAAAATGTTGGAATAAAAAGTGGCGGCGCAGGGACTCGAACCCCGGACACGCGGATTATGATTCCGCTGCTCTAACCAGCTGAGCTACGCCGCCTTATAAAAAATGGTGGCGGGGGCGGGATTTGAACCCGCGACCTTCGGGTTATGAGCCCGACGAGCTACCAGGCTGCTCCACCCCGCGATTTGTAGGTGTAATTATACTAACGACCCCCCGAAAATATGTCAAGCTTCCGGCGAGCTCGTTTGAAAATCCCCCTCCTCTCCTCCCCCCACGCACAAAGTGCGTGGGAGGAGGAATAAGGTGGGGGCAAATCTTTCTTTAAAAATCAAAGGTTTTGAAATTTTTCGAACAGGCTCACTCGTCTTTTGACTTTTGAGGATACATTTTGATAGGCTTTACATCCCGTTCTGGCTCAAAGTAGGTGATCCTGACAGGTTCTGTTGTAACCTCGTAGGAGTCACCTTCCATCTTTACAATGGTGTGCTTTAGCCAGTTTTTGTTGTCTCTCTGGGGATAATCTGTCCTGAAATGAGGGCCTCGTGATTCCTTTCTGAAGAGGGCACTTTCCACGACCGCCCCTGCAAGGTCAAGCATATTCCTAAGCTCAAAATAGGCCAGGAGTTCGAGGTTGTAAAAATGAGATGAGTCCGACAATGCCACATTTTTAAATCTATCCTTCAATTCAAAAATCTTATTCCGTGCTTCGAGCATTCCCTTCTCATTTCTAAATACCCTTAGATTGTCCTCCATTACACTATTTAATTCCTCTCGTAAACGGTAAACAGATTCAGTCCCCATATGAGATTTGAGAAGCGAGTTAATGAACTTCTCCTGATCTGCAGCGAATTTCTGACCAGCATCTGGAAATTTTTTAGCAATTTTTGCCCTTTTGAAAGCTTCCTCCCCGGTGATCCTCCCCCAGACAGAGCACTCTGCTGTGGAATTGGCAAGGGCCCTATTTGCCCCGTGGATCGAGAGGCAGGCGACCTCACCAGCGGCAAAAAGCCCCTCTATCCCGGTTTGACCATCAAGACCTGCCTTGACACCTCCCATTGAAAAATGCGCAGCAGGCCGCACAGGAATAGGATTATCAACAATGTCGAGACCTGCTAGTTTTAAAACCGTATCCCTTATCGAGCCAAGAATACCCTTTTTAACACTTTCTGGCAGATGAGTGACATCGAGAAGTACATAATCGAGGCCTTTTGGTCCTTTGAAGCCGCGCCCCTGATTTATTTCATTCATGATCGCACGAGCAACCACATCCTTGGGCGACATCTCGAGGGTTTCCGGCGCGTACCTTTCCATAAATCTTTCACCTGAAGAATTGATGAGCCTGCCTCCGTATCTCCTTGCTGCTGAGCCGATAAGCACGCCCTGGGGAACAAGGCTCGTTTCATTGTTCTGAATAAATTCCATATCTTTGAGTGGAAGTCCGGCTCGCAAAGCCATTGCAAACCCATCACCGGTCGTCTGGTAGGAGTAGGTTGTGAATTTAAAAAGCCTGCCAAGCCCGCCTGTTGCAAGAATGACCGATTTTGCCCTCAAAAGATAAAATTCACCGTTCACGAGGTCCCATACAGTAACTCCTTGAATTTCACCGCCTTTTACAATCAAATCCAAGGCCATGGATTCTTCAAATTTATCCCAGTTGGGAAACCTGTTTACGTTGTCGTAGAGGGTTTGAACCATATGAAAGCCTGTCCAGCCACCGGCAAAGGCACAACGTGGGAAGCTGTGAGGAGAAAGGATTCTCTGCGCTATTTTTCCATCCGGTCTTCTTGACCAGGGGAGACCTATGTGATCGTAGAAATAAATCTCTTTTGGAATCTCTTCAACGAGCTTGAAAACCGCATCCTGGTCACTCAGAAACTCGCCATTTTTAATGGTGTCCCACGCGTGGAGCTCGTGGCTGTCGCCTTCATCTGGCCTTAAAACCGCTGCGGTCCCCCCAGTAGCGGCAACCGAGTGGGCACGCATGAGCTGGGCTTTATTCACAATGGCAGCTCTTCCCTCACCCTTAGACTTCATTAAAAACGCGAGGAGTGCTCTTAGCCCGGCAATCCCTGAGCCCACAACAACGAGGTCATAGTCAAAAACCTGCATGTCAGGATAGGACCTCGAGAAGTTCTTTTAAATCTCTGTTCTCCAAATCCATTACGATTTCCTGAACTCTATTGGCCAGCTCTGCCGGTTCAGATGCAAATTCGAGGCATTTTTTAAATTTTTCTTTAACCTCTTCCTCGCTCATAGGTTTTGACGGACTTCCCTTCAAGCCTTTAACCGAGTGTTCAAAAATTCCCCTTTTTGTGTAAATTTTCACTCGTGCAGAGGAGATATCCTTTTCGTTGAAACTTTCATCCTCGAATACAAAAACTTTCTTCAAGAATTCAAGCCTTTCCTTATTGCCAAGGACATTCTCTTCCTCAAAATCGTCTATAAAAACTTCTCTTTTCATGACAGCAGTAGCAACAGTGTATGGAATGCTAAACTGGGCCTCTACCTGAGGATTCCCCTCGAGTTTGAATTTTCCAACCATATTTTTCGCCATCCTGGAGACAAAGACCTCGATTTTTTCAACTTCGCCCGGTTGAATATCCTCACGAGTTATGAGCTCCAGAGTCGCATCAATTGACGAATGTGTCATACGACAGGAAGGGTAAGGTTTAATAGAGAGTCTATCAGAATAAAATTCTTTGCCGAGGTTGCGTGTGATTGGCTCGCGCTCATACTCTTCTCTTTCGTAAAGATTGAAATACCCATACTTTCCTTCAAAAACATCTATAGCGCCATTTATCCCTTTATCTGCGAGCATAGCGGCGAAGACTCCCGCACGGGCACTGAATCCGGGCTGCATCCTTTTGGTGAGCCCGCCGTCAATAAGCGTCTGAGCATTTCCGGAAGTCATGCTATAAACAACACCGAGTGCCCTATGAGTCTTATCTTTCCCGAATCCAAGGATTTTTGCGGAAGCGGCAGCCGCGCCAAAGGAGCCAAGTGTGGCTGTTCTTATCCACGAGAGTGGTGTCTTTATTCCAAGAGAAAGCCTGACTATAAGGTCCACACCCAGCGTGATAGCCGTGAGAATTTCTTTACCTCCAGTGTTTCCTGACCATTCGGCAAGAGATAGAACGGAAGGTAGTACGGAGACGTAGGTATGAAGTGCCCCCTCATCGAAGGTATCGTCAAAATCATAAGCATGAATCATGGTGCTGTTTAGAAGCGTAGCTGAAGGGGCAGGAAGCCGGGTGCGAAACTTTAAAACGGTAGAATCTCTACTACCACCGAGTTGAGAGAGAAGCTCATAGAGAGGCCTGACACCTGGCGCTCTATGCCCTGCAATTCCAACTCCCATGGTGTCAAAAATGAAAAGCTTTACATTTTGTATAGTTCCTTCAGGAATATCCTCGAATTTTACTGAGCTGATATACTCCGAAATTTCAAAGGCAAGGTCTCTCATAAAAAGTCTCCTTTAGGTTTACTTTATTTTCCCTGCCTCAAATTAGTAATGTCAACAAGTTGTGAGCGCGCGGGAACATGAATTCCTTCTAATCCAAGGATTAGCGGGTAATATAATGGCAGCCCCCAGCTTTTTTGTCATTTGCCTGCGCTCATCGACTCTAACATGAGCCTATTCGAAGAATTTTAAAACCTTTAATTTTTTAATGAAAAATTTGCCCCCTCCTCCCCCCACGCACTTTGTGCGTGGGGGGAGGAGGGGGAATTTTCGAACGAGCTAACTCTAACATTGAATAACTTCCACAATTCCTTTTAAATAAAACACCATGTCCATAATATCTTCGTTTTTCGAGAAAATCTTCAGGGAGAAGAAAATTCGCATATTTCTCAGGCCTTTCATGCATTTTTTTCGCATATTCAGTAAGTTCATTCCAAAAGACAAGAATTTATGGGCATTTGGAAGCTTTGGGGCACAAACATTTTCCGGAAATCCCAAATACCTTTTTCTTGAATTACAGGAGAGAAAGGATATAGAAACGATCTGGATAACCGAAAACAAGGATGTTTTAAAAAAACTAAGGGTTCTCGGCTTTCAGGTCTATCATTCCAACTCTTTGAAGGGGATTCTAAAGCTTCTGCGTGCAAAATTTACTTTTTTTGATTATTGCACCCAGGACCTCAACTACTGGTTTGCAGGTGGAAGCATTAAGGTCAATCTCTGGCATGGTCTGCCACTTAAGAGGATTGCGAATGATGACAAAAATGACATGAGGAATACGCCAAACCCTATAAAAAGGCTGATCTTAAAAATCTTCAGACCCTGGACCTTTGAGAAATGGGATTATACAATAGCCACCTCAGAAATCTTCGTAAAAGGTCTTTCAAGCGGACTCGGTATTCCTGAAGATCATGTGGTTATTACTGGATACCCACGAAACGATGTACTTTTTAAAAACATCTGCGGGATGTTTATCGGCTCCTCAGAAGAAATTTACAAAAGGTTGAATGAGCTTAAAGCTTCAGGGAAAAAATTGTTCACATACTTTCCGACTTTTAGAGAGAGTGGAGAGAATCCTATTGATTTTCTTGACCTTGACCAACTAAACCGGGTGTTCAAAAATTATGGGGCTTCTTTAATCATCAAACCCCATCCCTACACACCTTTTAAACCAGATAGGAATTATTCAAATATAGTGTTTGTGGAGCAAACATTCGATTTTTATCCGCTTCTTCCACTAATTGACGTATTGATTACCGATTATTCTTCGATATACCTCGATTTCCTGATCCTTAACAGGCCCGTTATCTTTTACCCATATGACCTCAACGAATATCTTTCAAAAAACCGTGACATGTATTTTAGATATGAAGATTTCACGCCTGGTGCGAAAGCGCGTGACTTTCCTTCGCTAATTAAACACATTGAAGACCATCTATCAGGCAATGACCCTTTTAAAGAGACACGGGATAGGTTTGTGAAACAAATTTATAAATTTCAAGATGGCGAGGCAGCGAGGAGAATATATGACTTCTTCAAGAAAATTTAAGATAGCGGTTGTCAATTCATACTACTATCCGGAAACGGTTGGCGGCGCAGAGATGGTCGTGAAAAAACTCACCGAGACCTACCGTAAATTCGGGCACAAAGTGTTTGTCATTACTTCTGGTGACAGAGACTCGATTGAGGAAATAGAAGGAATAAGGATTTACAGGCTCCACAACAGAAATATTTACCGGGGAAAAGATTCCTCGTCCAAATCTCCCGTCCTTCGCCCTCTGTGGCATCTCATCAACGTAGATAATCCTCTTGTCCGGGTGAAGGTAAAAGACATTTTATCGTTTGAAAAACCGGATATCATCCATACCCACAACTTAAGCGAGCTGTCCTTTGGAGTGCTGAAAGAATTCAGAAATTTCAAGGTTGTCCATACCCTCCATGATCACAGTTTCATGTGCGTTAAAGCCACCATGTTTAAAAACATGAAAAACTGTGAAAAGATTTGCACGACATGCAGTATATACGCTGCATTGAAGAAGAAGTTCATTAATTATATCGATTTTGTTGTGGGTACAAGTAGATATATCATCACAAGACATAAGAATCTCGGATTTTTCACAGACACTCCATCCTCTGTCATTTACAACCCGGTTATAGTGCCTTTCCCCGAGCACATTGAGAAAGACTTCAAGAATCCCACCTTTGGATTTATCGGAAAACTCCACCCATCTAAAGGTATTGAAGTAGCAATTAAAACCTTCAACGAAATTGACGCCCCTTTGCTCATCGCCGGAAATCCATATACAACAGAATACGGAAAATTTCTTAACTCTCTTGTCAAAAGGGAAAATATTAAATTCCTCGGATGGGTTGATGCCACAGGTTTTTACTCCAAGATTGATGTGCTCGTGGTACCATCCCTGTGTAACGACTCCTCTCCAACCGTTGTTCATGAGGCAAATGCATACGGAATACCTGTTATAGCCTCAAATAGAGGCGGTCTTCCAGAGCTCGTAAAGCATAAAGAAACAGGTATCGTTTTTGATATAGACAGCAAAGATGGTTTAAAAAGGGCCATTCTGGGCCTCTCTGAGGGCGAACTCAGGCAAATGTCCAGAAACGCCTTCGCTCACGCAAGGGAATTCGCTCCAGAAGATGTGGCCAGTAAATACATCTCCATAATGTCTGGCTTGACCTGAAATTATTTATGAAAAATTGATCCCTCATTAACCGGACTCACACTCTCACATGGGCCAGTATCAGACCAGGCAGTCATTGCCTTGAGCTTGATCGAAAAATCTCAAATTCATTTTTTGTTGAAAAATTTGCCCCCTCCTATATCCTCCCCCCACGCACAAAGTGCGTGGGGGGAGGAGAGGAGGGGGGAATTTTCGAACAAGCTCTCATTGTCCTTGACTTGCGCTCGAATCAAAGTTACCATTGACCTAATACTTACGTGAAATTAATCTCACGGAGGGTTAATTTAAAAGGTCCGTAAAAGGTTCCCGGGAGTAAAAAATCATGAGTAATGGAGAAATAACGGATATTCTCGTACACCTCGCTGATGAGTCAGGGTACGGAATATTCCAGGTCAGGAACGAGAGATTCACCTATGTTAGCTCCTCTTTCTCAAGAATATTCGGATATTCAAAGGAAGAGTTGCTAAATATCGGCTTTGAATCTCTCATACATCCATCGTGGAAAAACGCAGTGCTTACAGAGATGCAAAAGCCCGGTTTTCAAAGCTGTACTTTCAAAGCATTAAGGAAAAATGGAGAAGAGATTTTTATTAATGTAGTTACGAGCAAAACGCGGGATAAGGAAGACCATATAGTCACTGGATATGTTAATGAGATGGTATATGGACTTGGATTTACTGAAAAAGAAATCGAAGCCATTATGCACATTTTCTTAAATTCCATTGGCGATTTTGTTTTTCTTATGAACGAACATGGAAGGGTCATATTTGCCAATAATCCTTACGGATTTGGTTCTCTCAAAACCCAAACGCTTGTTGGTAAGAAACCCGAAGACATTCTGCCGGAGAAATTCTCTAACAGATTCTATAAGGCACTTGAAGAGAACCAAAAGGGGAAAATTGCAGAGTACGAGGTTGAGCTCAGAATAGAAGGTAAAACAAGATATTTTCATGTAAAACAGTCACCTATCATGCTAAACATGCGTTATCGAGGAGTCGTCCTGGTTGTACGTGATATTACAGAGATAAGAAAGGCCTACAAAAAGCTCGAGAGGTCCGAATCTAAGTATCGAGCCCTCTTTGAAAATGTACCTGTGGGCCTTTATACAACCACTCCTGAAGGGGATATTGTTAACTTCAATCCACAGTCATCTTTGATACTTGGTTACTCGAAGGAAGAATTAAAAGTCAGGAAAGCCCCGGACTTTTATGTTGACAAATCTGAAAGAGAAAAATGGCTAAAAGAGTTATTAAAGAAAGGGAGCGTGGAGCGAGAATTCAGGATGAGGCGAAAGGACGGCAAAATAATCTGGCTAAAGGACACTTCAAGAATAAGAAAAGACGAGCACGGGAAAGTGTATATTGAAGGTAGTCTGCAGGACATTACCGAGCTTAAAAATCTTGAAGCTTCACTGCGCGAGAATCTGAGGAAGATGGAGAAACTCTTTGATTCCACCGTGATGGCATTGAGCTCAGCGGTGGAGGTAAGAGACCTCTACACGGCAGGACACCAGAGAAGGGTAACTCAGCTCGCCGTTGAAATTGCAAAAGAAATGGGCCTTGAGGACAGAATTAAAGCCTTGAGAATCGCCGGATTATTACATGATATTGGCAAAATTGCTATCCCATCAGATATACTGACAAAGCCCACTCGACTCACCGAGGTTGAATACATGCTCGTTAAACATCATCCAGTTACCGGTTATCAAATACTCAAAAAGATAGAATTCCCCTGGCCAGTGGCTACTATCGTTCTTCAGCACCATGAGAGGTTGGATGGATCAGGGTATCCTCAAGGGCTGAAAGACGGAGACATTCTTATTGAAGCAAGGATAATTGCCGTAGCCGATGTAGTCGAGGCTATAAGCTCTCACAGACCATATAGGCCTGCTCTTGGTATTTCAGTTGCCCTCGATGAAATCAAAAAGAACAGGGGAACGCTCTACGACAGGGATGTTGTGGATGCCTGCATAGAAGTTTTCAAAAAGGGATTCGAGTTCCCGTCTTCTTGACGTTTTTTGTGGATTTGTTTACGATAGAAGGCAATGTTGAAGCTATTGCTTTTGCTACTCATGGGAACGATGAATGTAAAAGGTGTTTGGATTACGGCAAGACAGTTAAGACCTCCTGACGCCCCTCGTGAAATAGTGAAAAATGTCAAAGAGATGGGGCTTAACGCCATTTTCGTCCAGGTCGTTGTTGGTGGATATGCATACTACCCATCTAAAATTTTACCTATCTCTGAATATATAAAAGGGCGTGACCCTTTAAAAGAAATTGTAGAGGAAGCTCACAAAAACGGGATCAAAGTCCATGCATGGGTAAACTCAGTGCTCTTCTGGTCACTGAGAACTCCACCCAAAGACTCAAATCATGTTTATTACAAACATCCTGATTGGTTCCTCTACGATGACAACGGTACAAACACCCGTTATTACACCAAAGAGCAATTTATCCGTTTAAGTGCAGATGGGCTCTTCCTGGAGCCAAGGAAAAAAGAGGTTCGGGATTTCATCGCAAGTATTTTTGAAGAGATTGTTTCCAACTATGATGTGGATGGAGTTCACTTTGATTTCATTAGATATCCCGGATATAATTACGGTTATGATCCTGAAATCAGAGAGGATTTTGAAGCACGAAACCACTACGACCCTATTTATTCTCCTTATATTTCTCGCATCAAATCCCCCCACTGGAATACATTGAGAGCAAAGAACTTATACGAACGTTATGCAGAATACAAATTCAAGCTGTGGAATGAAACCCGTGTTGAGGCAGTAAAACAAATAGTGGCCCAGGTGAGGGAAAAAGTTAAAGCCATTAATCCAGAGGTAGAAATATCTGCGGCTGTATTTGCCAATTTAGGCTCTGCGTACCTCCAGCTTGGTCAGGACTGGAGAACGTGGAATGAGGATGGACTTCTCGATCTCACAGTTCCTATGGCATACACCCCATATGTCAACACTTTCGAGAAATACCTGCGTTATTGCACTGCGGGAAAGAAAAACTCAAGACTGCTCATGGGAATTGGAGTCTGGTTTGACACTTTTAGCAAAGATTATGTCAAAAAGGAACTTGAGCTCGTTAAAGATTCTAAGGACACCGACGGATTTGTAATATTTGCCTACGTGCATCTCAAAAACGATAAAAAACTACGAAAAATTGTTAAAGAATTTACCTCTAAATGAATCTCTCCCGTAAGTTTCTCCTTTCAATCCTGCTAAATATTACTATTACCCTCGTGGAAATATTGGGAGGGCTTTTATCCGGGAGCCTCGCCCTCATTTCGGATGCAATCCATAACCTGAGTGATGTTCTCTCACTCATAATTGGATATCTTGGGGAGAGGATTTCAAAGAAGCCAGCAGATGAAAGACACACCTTTGGCTTCAAAAGGTCAGAAATCCTTGCCGCGCTTTTAAACGCAGTCTTTCTTTTTGCAGTCGCCATCTGGATAGTGATTGAAATTGTTAAGAGATTTACCCACCCGGAGCCCATTGAGCTTGGGGTAATGTCAGTTGCAGCAGTTATTGGACTTCTTGGAAACTTCTTCAGTATCCTTATGCTACATTCACACAAAGAACATAGCATCAACGTTAAGGCCGCCTACCTTCACTTATTTTACGATACACTTTCTTCTGTACTTGTGGTAATTGCAGTACCTGTTATCTACTTTACGGGATTCGTTTATTTCGACCCAATTATCTCTTTTTTGATAGTCATTTTGATGTTAAAAAGCGCATATGAGTTACTAAAAAATACGGTGCACATTCTCATGATGGGGGTACCCGAAGGTTTTGACATAAATGAAATTGCCAGGGAGATTATTGACCTTTGCTAAGAAAAAGTGACACATCACAGCTCCAGCCCAGCATGGGCAAAAAATGCTCGCTTCAGATTCCCATTACCTCGTATCTCCTTTATTGACTCACCTACTGCATCCTCAAGAT
>JALXCE010000323.1 GCA_026991055.1 Caldifarciminota bacterium
TGGTAAAACCTCCTTATGATGTTTGTTTGCCCCCAGGTCCTACGGACCTGGGGGAGTATTATATTGTACTCCTTACACAAAATTATTCTAACACCCCGGTAGCGAGGAAATTAGCGGAGATAGTGTATGCGATAGCGGTGAGTGGGGAGGAGTGGAGTTTGGAGAAAGCGATGGAGGGTATAAGGAGGGGAGAGGAGATGGCGATGAGGAGGATGGAGATGGCGGGGGTGGAGAGGAGGGTAGAACGTCCAACGGAAAGTAGTGAGATAGATATAAACATATTTTAGGCAGGAAAAAGGAAAGAAGAAAAATTCAGGTTTTTTCCAGTAGGTTAGCGGGTTAGAAAGGGGGTAATATTGTCAAAAATCACAAAGGCAATAGAAGGCAGAGGTAAAACCGTTTTGGGATATTAGTAATATCAGATTTTATGATAACCATATTGTCAATCTTGACAAACATTATTGTTATCTCTCCCCGCATAAATTCTTGCGGGGAGAGGTTAGGTGAGGGGTTACATATTCAGCAAAATATGAGAGGCAACAAATTCCTTCGTGCATTCGAGGAGTTAAGTTATGGGCGATTAGGCAATTGTTTTATTCACTTTTTCTTATCTTTCGACTCTTCCCAGAGTTTGTCCATCTCTTCAAGGGACATGTCGTTCAACTCTTTCCCCTTCTCCTTTGCCTTCTTTTCAATGTATGAGAACCTTTCGACAAATTTTTTCACAGTTTTTCTCAGGGCATCTTCAGCATTTATCCCCCGATGACGTGCATAGTTGACAATGGAAAACAATAGGTCCCCGATTTCTTCCTCAACCTGTTCCTCATCCTTCGCATTTTTTAGCTCTTCAATTTCCTCTTTGACCTTTTCAAGAACATCTTCTCCCTTTGTCCAGTCGAATCCCACCCTCGCAGCTCTATTGCCCACCTTCTGCGCGAGCATCAACGCGGGAAGTGAAAAATTGACATGCTCAAAAATCCCGTACCCCTTACTCTTCTCCCAGTTTTCAAGGAGCTCGTCTTGATTCTTGAATTTCTTGTCTCCAAATACGTGAGGATGCCTGTAAATCATTTTTTTGACGATAGTACCAATGACATCATCAATGGAAAATTTTCCCTCGTCCTCCGCTATTTTCGCATGTAAAAGAGCGAGGAAAATGACATCACCGAGTTCTTCCTTGAGAGATTGCCATTCTTTTTTCTCAATTGCGTCAAGAACCTCGTATGCCTCTTCAATTAGGTCAAAGCGAATAGTTTCATTGGTCTGTGCTCTATCCCAGGGACAGCCATCCGGAGCCCTCAGCCTCTCCACAATCTTCCATATCTCATCAAGTGACCTTTTCATAGTGCAGAATTATAGCACCGCATAAAAGTTTAAACAATTTCTAAGGAGAGGGTGGCTATTGCTAAAATTTTTTATTGAAAAAATTCGTTAAGCCATTCAGGGACAAACTCGGACCTTCTACCATGCGGCATCCTCCCAATCAGATTTTCAAACAGTTGATCGTAACATCCTAACCCTATCATTGACTTAATTACATAAAATTGTCTTTTCGGACCAAAGTCACCGATGTATCTCTCATACATTGGGGGCAACTCGTCGAACAATTTGACTTCTCCGCTATCCGGAGGATAAACCTTTTTAAAATTTTCTATTACCAAATTTTCCGGTGTCTTTTGGAATCGTATAAACATCCCGTTTTTCACAACATCAGAACTCAGGACTTTCCTTATTCTCTCGAATCTTGTTGCATTTTCTCTGACATCTTCATCAAATATAAACCAGAGTTCAAATTTATCAAAAGTCCAATCATTATAAACAATTTTATTCTTCTCAATCTGTCTCTTAAGTCGTCTTAAATCTTGAATTCTTATACTTTCAAGTAAACCAAGGAGTTTATCTACCCCACCCTGTCCTTTCAAAATTACCAATCTGTCCTGACAGTTCATGTAAATTACGTTTTGTCGTGGAAACAATACATCAGACAGACGTTTAGACTGGAATAATTCTTTTAATCGGCTTTCCTCTTCAGCTTCCAGGGGATTGCATTGAAATAATTTAGCAAGGATTGTTTTATAAATTCTAACGTCTGTGATACCTTCAACAAATACCGAAGTTAGCACGCTCATCTCAAATCAATATCAAGTTTGTACAATGAATTAAAGGCTTCTTTAAGGGTATATTCCTCAATGGTAGGAATTCCGTCTTCAAGATCATAAAAACCAAGAACCTTGAGGTCTGCTTCACTCTCACGTGCATGCCAGAGCAATTTTTCGAGAAATTCGAGACTATGGGTGACAATGAATACCTGGTGTTTTGTATTAACAATAAGCTTTGTTAGCAAATCTAACATCTCAGGATGCATGAAATTTTCAGGCTCTTCCAGAAAAACGTAAGACGGTTTTTCGACACTTAAAACAAGGTAATGAGTGATAAAATACCGTATTCCATCTCCAAGCATGGAGAAGGGTATCGATTTGTCATCGAATTTTACAAAATAATCACTGAAGGAAGGCTCAAAGGATTTTATCTTTTTATCAAAGAAACTGGAGATAATTTCTTTAAGACCATTGTATGTCCCGACTTGCAATATATCTTCAAGCGATTTGATAAACCTGGTCAACCTCTCGGTATTTCCGCAGAGATAGCATGTATCAAGGAAGAATTTAAGCGTATCGGTCTTAACTTTGTAGGCGAGGTAGATTGATATGACTGTGTTTCTCCTGATTTTGAGTAGCAGAAAAGTTGGAATTTTATTTACCGTTAGGATCGAGGCAAAACTGGCATAAGGGACATAGTTAATAAATTTCATTCTTGATGCAATCGTCAGATCATTAAGCACATTGTCCAGTATTCTTATTATTGATCTGGTATCATATAGTAAATTAATTGAAAGTCGGATCTTTCTTGGACGAGAGTTTTCAATAACAATTTCCGCATCATTGCTACCATCGTAGAAAATATGCTTTTTGAAATTTACCAATAACTGCTCCAGATCATTTTCCTTCTCTATCTTGAACCTCTGTGCAAATCCCCGTCTTTTCAAAATGTAATATGAACTCGAAGTATTAATCCTGTCCGCTGCGTCAGAGGCAAGATAAATAGCTTCGAGTAGGGAACTCTTTCCAAGGTTGTTTTTGCCGATGAACACATTAATCTGACCAAGATTATTGATTTTCAAATGTCTGAATGTCCTGAAGTTCTGGATTTCTACACTCTTTATCATAGTTCTATTATAACGGTATGACATACGCAAGGAGCAAGTTTTAAAACAGTATGTAGCATTTTTATTAGTCGAAACCCTTTTATAAAAATTCTTGAGTAATGGCTTGACAATAAAATTATAAACAGGTATCTATTACTACTCACAATGAACACTTCCCATCAAGGAGGTTGGCCCTGTGAAAAAGC
>JALXCE010000324.1 GCA_026991055.1 Caldifarciminota bacterium
GGGTTACATGGCCCACCAGAGAGCAGGTGATTGGCGGAACCCTCGCTGTTATACTCGTTTCCACTGTGCTCGTTATTTATATGTGGATCGCCGACCTTATAATTACCCGGCTTCTTAGTCTGGTAATGAGGTGAAAATTAAATGACTGAAACTCCAAAAGAGAAACAGGAAAATAAAAAGAAGTGGTTTGTCTTCTGGACCTTCTCCGGTAAGGAAAAGAAGGTTAAAAGATTGGTTGAAAAAATCATACAGGAGGAGGGCCTGAAAGAAAAAGTCGGAAGGATACTTATTCCAACTCAAACTGTGCCAAAGCTGAGGGGTGGAAAGAGAAGGATTGAGGAAAAGCCGCTTTTTAGAGGTTACATACTGATTGAAATGGAGCCTGATCCTGAGTTGATTAGTAAATTAACATCCTTTAGAACGTTGAGGGCTTTGATTGCTCATGACACTTTGATTACATTATCTCAGGAGGAAGTGGATAGGATTCTTGAGACCGTAGAAAAGGAAAAAGAGAAGAAAGCAAAAGAGATTCCATTCCTTAAAGGTGAAACGGTCAGGGTAATTGATGGGCCGTTTGCCGACTTTACAGGAAAGGTGGAGGAGATTTACCCTGAGAGGGGTAAGCTCAAGGTGCTTGTAAATATTTTCGGAAGAACAACCCCGGTTGTTTTAGACTTTTTACAGGTTGAGAGAGTTTAATTAGAAAGGAGGAGAGATTTATGCCCCCTGTTAAAAAGAAGAAGGACGTAGTGGCTCAAATAAAATTGCAGATACCGGCGGGTCAGGCGACCCCTGCGCCACCAGTGGGTCCTGCTCTTGGTCAGCACGGCTTGAATATAATGGAGTTTTGTAAGCAGTTTAATGATAAGACCAAGGACAAAGCCGGTCTTATCATTCCGGTGGTTATCACAGTTTACAAAGACAGAACTTTCGATTTCATTTTGAAGTCACCTCCAGCTTCTGTGCTGCTTAAGAAGGCTGCCGGTATTGCGAAGGGTTCGGGAGAGCCAAACAAGGTGAAGGTTGGAAAGGTTACGAAGTCACAGGTCAAAGAGATTGCTGAGATGAAAAAGGCTGATCTGAATGCAAACGACATCGAAGCTGCAATGAGGATAATTGAGGGAACAGCAAGAAGCATGGGAATCGAGGTAGTGGAGGGATAGGAAAATGCCAAAGCACTCAAAAAGATATCTTGCGCTGCTCGAAAAAGTTGATCTTGACAAGGCTTATCCTGTCGACGAGGCAATCAGATTGGTAAAAGAGCTTGCCTCTGCAAAGTTCGATGAGACCGTCGAGGCAGCGGTAAAGCTTGGTGTAGACCCCAGAAAGGCCGATCAGATGGTTAGGGGCTCTGTAATCCTTCCTCATGGAACCGGTAAGCAGGTTAAGGTGCTCGTTTTTACCCGCGGAGACGAAGAGAAAGAGGCCCTCGAGGCTGGTGCTGATTACGTTGGTTTCCAGGATTTAATAGAAAAGATTCAGAAGGGCTGGCTCGATTTCGATTACGTTGTGGCAACTCCTGATACCATGAGAGATGTGGCAAAACTTGGAAGAATCCTTGGGCCCAGAGGCCTCATGCCGTCCCCCAAGTCTGGTACCGTTACCAAGGATGTGGGTAGAGTGGTGAGAGAGCTTAAGAAGGGAAGGATCGAATTCAGAGTGGATAAAACCGGAAATGTTCATGTGCCAATTGGAAAGGTTTCATTCGATGACGAAAAACTCAAAGAGAATTTCCTCACATTCATGGAAGAGCTCATTAATCTGAGGCCATCTACATTCAGAGGAACCTATATCAGGTCAGTCCATTTGTCACCTACAATGGGACCCAGTGTCGAAGTTGATGTAAATAGCGTTTACGAAGAAATCAAAAAGAGGGGTTAGAAATGGTTAAGCCAGAAAAAGTTAAAAAGGTAGAAGAGATAAAGGAACTTCTTAAAGATTCCAAGGGATTCTATCTTGCTGATTTTACAGGACTAACAGTTGCAGAGATTACGGACCTTCGTCGTAGGCTCCGCGAGAAGAATGCTCTTATGAAGGTTGTCAAAAATACAATGGCAAGGCGTGCTCTTGAGGACCTTGGGTATAAGGAGTTCTCAGAGATACTTGTTGGTCCAAATGCCATAATCGTGGCCTATGAGGACCCTGTTGAGCCGCTGAAATCCATATTTGAGTTTATCAAAGAGGTCAATAAGACCCAGGTAAAAGTAGGTTACGTTGAAGGCACTGTTTTCGATGCAGATGCATTGAAGCAGCTTTCAAAACTTCCTTCAAAGGATGTTTTGAGGGCACAGGTCGTTGGAACCCTCCAGGCACCAATCTATGGTCTGGTCTGGAGATTGAAAGGAATGTTAACATCATTGGCGTTAGTTTTAAACGAAATTAAAAAGAAGAAAGAGGAGGTCGAATAATCATGGCCGAGAAGTTAAGTGTTGCCGATATAGTATCTGCCATTGAATCACTAACCGTGGTGGAGTTGAGCGAGCTTATCAAAGAGCTTGAGGACAAGTTTGGTGTGACTGCTGCGATGCCAGTAGCCGCTGCTCCTGCAGCAGGAGCTGCACCTGCGGCTGCAGGTGGAGAGGCACCAGAGGAAAAGACCGAGTTTGACGTGGTACTCGTCGAGGCTGGTCCACAGAAGATTCAGGTACTAAAAGAGGTACGTGCTATTACCCAGCTTGGCTTGAAAGAAGCTAAAGCACTCATAGATAACCTTCCAAAACCTGTTAAGGAAGGAGTTTCCAAGGAAGAAGCTGAAAAGATTAAGGAATCGCTGGAGAAGCTGGGAGCAAAAGTAGAGATAAAGTGAACATAGTTTATATCCCGGTTATGGTATTCCCCTCGTTCCAGAAATGGAATCAGAGGGGAATACTGGATTATTATAAATTTGTCGGGAGGTGAAGGTTTAAATTTATGGACTCAACAAAGAGAATCGGTTATAAAGAAGAAAGATTTCCAATGCCTGACCTCCTTGTTGTCCAGGTGGAGTCCTTTAAGAAGTTTTTGCAGAAGGATATTCCACCAAGCAAGAGGTCTAAGGAAGGCCTGCAGGGCGTTTTCCTTGAGACATTCCCCATCGAAGATATCCATGGACGTTACGTGATCGAATTTGTTAGCTATAGAGTTGGTAACCCTAAATATTCACCTGACGAGTCAAAAGTCAAAAAACTCACATATTCTGTACCCGTCTGGGTCACTTTAAGGCTGTTGACCAAAGACCCCGAAAGCGGGCAGCTCAAAGAGGCTACCCAGCAAGAAGTGTATCTCTGCGATCTCCCTTATATGACCGATAGAGGCACCTTCATAGTAAACGGGGTTGAAAGAGTAATTGTCAACCAGTTGCATCGTTCTCCCGGCGTTTACTTCGAAGCTGAATACAAGGGTACAGCTGCACATAG
>JALXCE010000325.1 GCA_026991055.1 Caldifarciminota bacterium
ATACACCCTAACGATTGGTTTCGCATCCTGAGAGCCCTTGAAGTCTACTATGAAACAGGGCAAACAATGTCCAGCATGCAGAAAAGGACTGAACCTCCTGCCCATGAGTTTGAACCCGTGTATTTTGGACTTTACCGCAGTCGAGAGAATCTATACCAGAGGATAAATGAGAGGTTTGATAGGATGATGGAAGCTGGATTTCTGGACGAGGTAAAAAGATTGCTCGCCATGGGATATTCTCCTGATCTCCCAGCACTCAATACCATAGGTTACAAAGAGTTGATCCAGTATCTTCTGGGAGAAATTTCTTTTGAAAGAGCGATTCTTGTGGCAAAAAGACGAACGAGAATACTTGCGAGAAGGCAGATTTATTTCTCAAGGAGCCTAAAAGTGCCTGTAAAATGGGTACCAGTTGAAGATGGGTATGAAAAGATCAAAAACCTGGTTTTAAGCCAGATATGACAAAAAATCGAGAGTGTGTTCTGAGGATTTTGCCATATGGTGAGCGAAAAAATGGATAAGTTCGGATTATTGCTGAATACCCATTCCACCCCAGCCCTCCCTTCCCTTTGGGAAGGGAGGGAGTTGTTCTTCCCGCTTAAGTCAGAAAAGCAAGGTTTGAACTTTAGACAGAAAGTTAAGGACTTCACCAAGGAAGAAGGGCTTATGGGAGAATGGGAAAGAATGAAATTGGAATGCTTGGGCTCTATTATCCTCCGAACCTCATGGGTATGGAAAATTATTTTCGGGCAATATATTGGATTTGATATAAGTTTGAAAAATTGTGTACTTGACTATGAGCTTGTTCGAAAATCTCTCCTATCCTCCCCCACGCACGATGTGCGTGGGGGAGGAATAAGGTGGGGGGCAAGTTCCTCATTAAAATTCAAGGATTTTGAAATTTTTCGAACAGGCTCCACTTAACTATAAACATGGATAGCCTGATTGATGATTATATAACATTTCTTCTGCTTGAGCGTGGCTTAAGCCAGAAGACTGTGGAGGCATACCGGGAAGACCTCAAGAAATTTTCCCGTTTTGTTAAGGAAAATCGCTTAAAAGTTGAAGAGATTGATATCAAGGATCTGAACAAGTTCTTAGAGGAGCTTGAGAAGGCAGGATACAGCCCGTCAACAAGATCGCGGATTGTTTCAGGGATTAGAGGATTTTTTATCTTTTTGAATACCGAGAAGGGGTTACCTGCCAATCCAGCGGAGCTTCTTGAGATACCGAAGAAAGCGAGAAAACTCCCGGAGGTGCTGAGTGAGGAGGAGGTGGAAAAACTTCTCATGGCACCAGATGTGGGAACTCCGAAGGGTGTGCGTGATAGAGCAATTCTTGAGATGCTCTATGCAACGGGTATGCGAGTGTCTGAACTCTCGGGATTGAAGATGGGGAATCTCGACCTTGATGAGAGATTTGTGAAGGTTAGTGGGAAAGGCTCAAAGGAACGTTTTATCCCTTTCGGAGAGGTTGCGCGTGATTGGCTTACAAAGTATCTGGTGGAAGTGAGACCCAGACTTGATAAAAAGAGAACGGATTTTGTGTTTCTGAACCTTCGAGACGGTGGTCCCATTTCACGGGTGAGCATCTGGAGGCTCATCAAGTTTTATGGTCTCAAGGCAGGAATTCCCCAAGAAAGGCTTTATCCACATATACTGAGGCATTCTTTTGCCACTCACCTATTGAGGAACGGCTGTGACCTCAGGACGCTGCAACTCATGCTTGGACATGCATCCATAGCCACAACTCAGGTTTACACCCATCTCGATATAAAATACCTTAAAGAGGCCCATCGAAGGTACCACCCAAGAGCGTAGTGTAGAGGTGATGTCGGGAATATGGTTAGTATGTCGAAAGGATTTTTTTAATTTTTAGGGATGAACTTCACCATTCACTTCGGAAAGTGGGTAGAAATTTGAGGAGTGTGATAATGGAATTTGTGGGGCGGCGGCCCTTCGGGCCGCCGCCCCTGACTTTCTAATAAGCTTTACTCCGGCTGCACCGTTTCTACATACACAAACTTTCCGTTTTCCACCTTCAGAATCACTGCTGGCTTTATTCCATCTCCATGCTCAATGGTGATAACTCCAGTCACACCCTCGAAGTTTTTCGTATTCTCAATCTCATCCCTGACCTTCTCACGGTCAAAGGTTCCTGCTCTTTCGATGGCGTCAAGCAGGATGTTGTAAGCATCATAGGATAAAGCGGAGACGGAATCTGGTGATTTTTTGTATTTCTTGTGGAATTCTTTCACAAATTTCTTACCAACCTCGGTCGTTACTCCGTTCTCATCAAAGTGTGTGGTGAAATAGAGGCCGTCCACGGCTTTTCCACCGATTTTAATCAGCTCCTCAGCCTGTGCAGCATCACCACTCATGAACGTTTGCTTAAGACCGAGGTCCCTCGCCTGTCTCATAATTAGAGCATCTTCAGTGAAGTAACCAGGGACATAGATGAGGTCTGGATTAACAGCTTTTATCGAGGAAAGCTGTGCGGTAAAGTCCTGGTCACCGGTCTGATAGTATGTTGTGGAAACAATTTTCCCACCCATTTTTGTGAAATTCTGTATGAAGAAGTTGGCAATCCCGACGCAGTAGTCCTGAGCGATATCAATCATCACGGCAGCGGTTTTGGCATGGAGCTTATCTATTGCAAACTTTGCTGCGACCTTGCCCTGGAAGGGGTCGATGAAGCAGGCCCTGAAGATATACCTCCTGTTTTGAGTCACAATGGGATTGGTAGCCCAGGGGCTGATGAGAGGAACATGGGCGTTTTCTGCGATTGGCGCGGCAGACAGGGTATTTGAACTTGAAATGGGCCCGATGATAGCAAAAACACCATCCTTTTTAATAAGCCTCTGAGTTGCATTCGCAGCCTCGATTTTGTCAGATTTGTTGTCCACGAGGACGAGCTCAACCTTTTTACCGAGAACTTTTGGCCTTTCCTGATTTGCAAGTTTGAGACCGAGCCATCCCATCTGACCGTACGGAGCGTTAGGACCTGTTATGGGGAGATTTACACCGATTTTTACGACCTGTGCTGAGGATACCCCCAGCGTCAGGGCGAGGGCCAGTACATATTTTGAGAGCTTCATGCTACAAACCTCCTGTTTAATATGACCTATTATACATAAAAATGGCTATTTTGAAAAGTTTTTCCACGGATTCTCAGTTGACAAAGGAATGCGCTTATTTTAAGATTAGGGCACTTATGAATACAAACAGCGATGCCGAAAAAATAGAGCAACTCCTGAGAGTACTGGCTTACACCATCAAGAGGAAAGGGAGGAGTGCTCTCAAAGACTTTGGTATTACAACGCCACAGTTTGATCTCATGGTAAAAATTTATTTCAATGGCGACATGACCCAGGGAAAACTCACACAGGAACT
>JALXCE010000326.1 GCA_026991055.1 Caldifarciminota bacterium
GGTTACAGGGATATAAGGATTGGGGTGTCCCTTTCAAATCTCGGGCCGGATGTCAAACCCGGTGGAGACGGAGAAAATTACCTGAGTTTCCCTGTCCCGATCGTTTATAGAATGGGGGTATCTGGATTGATTTTAAACAATTTGAGGGGCTCTTTTGAGCTCGACAAGCCCTCTGATAATGTTGAAACCCTGAAAATGGGAGCAGAATTTATTGTGAATAAGAACGTCTCTCTTTATAGTGGAATGAAGCTTAATGCCCGCCAACCTCAGGGAAAGTTACCAATTGCTGGACTTTCGTTTGGTTTTGATGCACATCTTAAAATGTTTAAACTGGGCTATTCTGCCTCAGATATGGGGGTTCTTGGAGTAGTTCACAGATTTTCACTGGAAGTTCAGAAATGAAAAAATTCTTGCTTATAGGCATAATCGTTTTGCTTGCGGGGTGTGGCAAAAAGTATCCAATACCACCGGAGCCAACGACTGGTGGACTTCCACCTCTTGGAAGTTATGTGCAGGATGTCAACTGGCCGGGAAGCAGTATAAATTTCCATGATATAAAGGATGTAATCGTAGGGAAAGACGGATTTATCTATGTTTTAGATGGAGAGGCTGCTTACAGACTCTTAATCACGGGAGAGGTTGTTGGTCAGATAAATATTCCTCCTCGAATGGAGGCAATGGCGCAGGACGACCAGCGTAATCTGTATTTCGCGGGGATGGATTCAAGTGTCTACAGATATTCGAGAAGCGGGGTGTGGGATACAATAAGAGTGCCAGATTCACTTGCGAATATCACCGGCATAACTGTTGGTGAGCAAATTATCGTTTCGGACACTTTAAAAGACCTCGTTATCGCATTTTTGCCTGATTCTGCAATTGATACAGTGGCGGTGTTTGGAAGCGGGGCTCTGTTTGTGGATAATCCACTCGATCTATGGCTTGACCCTATGGATAGGGTTCTTACTGTCTCTTACAACCACAACTGGGTTGAGGCCTTCCCTCTGGATAGCCTGCAGCCATTTTTACACCTTGGCGGAGACAATCCAGAAGGGGATACTACTGAGGGGACATTCCGGATGCCCATTGATGTTGTATCCGATGATTCGGCCTACATTTACGTGGCAGATAGTTTTAGGATCCAGAAATTTGATTTTGTGGGAAATTTTGTAACTGATGTTAGATTTGAAGATTTGAGACCCGTTTCTGTGGCTGTAACGGATGATGGTAAATATCTAATCGTGGCATTCAGGGACCAGCTTTACAAATTCGAGCGCTTCGACGGCCTCCAGCAGGGCGGAGGAAGCTGAAGACAATAAACCCGAATTGGACTCCACAAAATCAAAACTATCATACAATATTTCAAGATTAAGCAGTAGCACTGCCCGGTACTTAAAAATCAAGACATCTTCAAGCTTGTTTAAAAAATCTTAAATTTTAGTTAACTCCAATAGCCCTTCTTAACCTCACTTGAGCCTGTTCGAAAAATTTCAAAACCTTTGATTTTTAATAAAAAATTTGCCCCCCATCTTATTCCTCCGCCCACGCACTTTGTGCGTGGGGGGAAGATAGGAGGGGGGAATTTTCGAACGAGCTCACCTCACTTATAACCGCAAGTCAGTTGGTAATTTTCTTTCGTTCCTCGGGGGAAGGTGGGGGTCTCAATTCCTGTTATATCCTAATATTTAACGAATCTCTCACTTTTCTCCTTACTATATTCATCTCTGCGAAAGGATAACAAGGGAGTGATATTTTCGGACAGGCTCTTACCCCCTTGACAATTTTCGAGATATAAACGAATATTTGAATAGACAAATATATTATGAACCTTAAAAAGGAGGTGTAATTATGTGGCAAGATTGGGTCAACGTCATACTTGGTATCTGGCTTATTATTGCAGGGTTCATACCCTCAATCACAGCCAGTAAAAGTGCATCTCTCTGGAATGACCTGATTGTTGGAATCATCGTGCTGATCCTTGCGGCGTGGGTCGCGAAATCCAGATGGCCTGAGTGGATCAATGTAATCCTTGGTATCTGGTTAATCATTGCGGCCTTCATCCCTTCCATAGTGGCAAGCAAATCCGGGAACATGTGGAATGACATCATTGTTGGTATACTGATTGTGATCTTCGGAATCTGGGCGGCACTGATGAAACCGTCGCAGGCGTAATAAACTGTGGGGGCGAGCGAAGCTCGCCCCCACCCAAAAATCTCAAAAATGAAAGGAATAACTTATACCGAAGATCAAAAAACAATTGAGCTTTACACCAAAGCCCTTGGGCAAATAACAAGATTAAAGATTCTCAAATTTATAGCAAGGGAGTACAAATCAGTTAATGAGATTTCAAAAGAACTTGGACTTTCCCATTCAGTTTGTTCTGCCCATCTTGGTGTCCTCTGGAGGGCGGGGTTGGTTAAGAAAAGAAGAGTAAAGAACTTTTCCTACTACAAATTCAATCCTGAAAAGTTACATGAGATTCAGGAGGCTATCCGAGAATTTATAATGGGGGAAGGTTGACCCTCAGCTAATTCCTAAAATATTTTCTTTGTGATTTGACAAAAATGGGGGATTATGGTTTTATGATTTTAAATGGGGGCGAGGCCGAAGGCCTCGCCCCCAAATTTATTCTTTACTGATGAACGTGTCCGTGCTCGATCTCTTCTGGTGTAGCGTCTCTTACATCCACAACCTTAACATGAAAATGCAGGGTCTCACCTGCAAGCGGATGATTGAAGTCTACAACCACAGATTCTTCTTTGATCTCTTTGATATAGAATGGGACACTGTGACCTTCACCAAAATCCGCATAGAATTTCATCCCAACTTCAATGGGATTGTCTCCAAAAGCAGACTTTGGAATCTCCTGAATGGCGTTTTCGTCAATTTTACCGTAAGCATCTTCAGGAGCTATTGTTATATCCTTCTCTTCGCCAACTTCCATGCCTTCCATGCCCTTTTCAAGGCCTGGAATGAGCTGTCCCGCTCCGTGGAGATAAACAATAGGGTCACCCGTATTGTCATCTACCACCTCTCCTGAGTCGAGCTTGAGTGTGTACTCAAGGCTCACTACCTTATTTTTTTCGACTTTCTTGTCTGACATTACAAACTCCTCCTTAAATAAAAGTTACCCCCTGACTATAATCCCACCTCTGTTAAAAGTCAAATCACAGAGAGCCTGTTCGAAAATTCATATAGGGGGAGTAATAGCAAGAGAGAAATCTCACCCAATAATCACTATTGAGCCTGCCATTATGCCACGCAACACCCTGAGGTATCTGCAAATAAAATAACTTCTAATCAATACCCAATAGTTGTACGCTATAAACTTCATCCATACAAATTTTATCGCATTCTCCAATTTCCTCGCCCCC
>JALXCE010000327.1 GCA_026991055.1 Caldifarciminota bacterium
TTGAAATGAAGAAGTTTTTCCAGAACGAGACAGTACAGGAATTTTTTGAGAGTAAGGAAGCCGTTTTTGGGCTTGCTCTGATTGTTATCCTTACTCTTGCAGCAATTTTTGCAAATTATATCGCGCCTCAGAATCCCTATGATTTGAAGGAATTGAATTTACAGAATGCATACAAGCCCCCGGGTTACGTTGCCGATCACATAAGGTTCTGGCTTGGCACTGATGACCAGGGTAGGGGAGTGTTCTCCACCATTCTTTATGGAATGAGGATATCCCTCTTTGTTGGCATTGTTAGCACAGTTTTCTCAGCAATCATCGGAACCATTCTTGGCCTTCTTGCCGGTTATTATGGTGGATGGGTTGATCAGCTCATAATGAGACTTGCAGACATTCAGCTCTCATTCCCTGCCCTTCTCATTGCATTGATGATTATGGCAATCTGGGGCCAGGGACTGGATAAAATAATCATTGCTATCACCATAGTTGGCTGGGTCTATTATGCACGAACTGTCAGAGGGTCTACCCTCGCTGAGAGGGAGAAGGAGTACGTGGACTCTGCGCGAGTAATAGGAGTTAGTAATCTTGGAATCATGTTCAAACACATTCTTCCTAATGTGCTTGCACCTGTTATTGTTATAGGCACGGTGAGAATTGCAAATGCTATCATTCTTGAGGCAACGCTTTCATTCCTTGGCCTTGGTGTCCCTGTTACAAAGCCCTCGCTCGGTTCAATGATTGCTTCAGGTTATCAGGTTCTTTTCTCTGGCTACTGGTGGGTCTCTGTCTTTCCTGGTATCGCCCTTATGCTCATTGTTATGGGAATCAACCTTGTTGGTGACAGGTTGAGAGATATTTTGAATCCGAAACTAAAAAGATGACGGCAATTTTAGAGGTTAAAAATTTAAAAACTTACTTCTTCACGAAAAAAGGTGTTGTAAAGGCAGTTGATGACGTAAGTTTTCACGTCAACGAGAAAGAAATCCTTGGCATTGTAGGAGAGTCAGGAGCAGGAAAATCCATCACTGGCTTTTCCATTTTAAAAGCAATAGACCCACCGGGTAAAATCGTGGATGGCCAGATTATTTTCCGTGGTGAAGACCTTGTCCCGAAATCCGAAGAGGAGATGAGGCATATTCGTGGCAACCATATCAGCATGGTTTTCCAGGACCCTTTAACCTCTCTAAATCCTGTTTTCACCATAGGTTATCAGCTTGAAGAGGCAATAAAAGTCCACAACCCCAATATGCCCAAAAGTGAAGTCAGAGAGAGAAGTATTGAGCTTCTCAGGAGCGTGGGTATACCCTCGCCTGAAAAGCGTTTAAACAACTATCCTCACCAGTTTTCTGGTGGTATGAGGCAGAGGGTGGTTATTGCAATTGCGCTTGCCAACAACCCGGACCTTGTCATTGCAGATGAACCGACTACTGCGTTGGATGTAACCATCCAGGCACAGGTGCTAAATCTCATGAGAAGGCTTTCGCAGGAGAAGGGAAGTTCTATAATTCTGATCACCCATGACATGGGCGTAGTGGCTCAGATGGCTGATAGAATCGCTGTAATGTATGCCGGTAAGATGGTGGAGATAGGTCCGACCGAAGAGATTGTTTTCAATCCCAAACATCCGTACACCATTGGCTTAATTCGTTCAATTCCCAAGCTCTCAGGTAGAACCGGTAAGAGGCTTTACCAGATACCGGGGATTATGCCAAGCCTTTTGAATCTACCGCCAGGATGTGCTTTTGCTCCAAGGTGTTTTTGCAAAACTGATATATGTGAAAAGGAAACCCCGGAATTTGAAAAGGTTGGAGAAAACCATTACGTAAGATGCTTCAACTACAGGAGAATCGCAGATGACAGACAGTCTTGTAAAAGTTGAAAATCTGAAGAAATACTTTCCAGTCAAACTTGGAATGTTTGAGGGCTGGCGCTTTGAGAATGGAAAGCTCAAACGAAATAAACTTTTTGTGAAGGCAATTGATGGAGTTTCCTTTGAGATAATGAAGGGAGATACTTTTGCCCTCGTGGGCGAAAGTGGATGTGGCAAGACCACGACAGGTCGTACAATTGTGGGGCTTTACAAACGAACCGGCGGTGAGATTTATTTTAAAGGAAAGCCAATAGACAGCTTTTTGAAAGAAAATCCCCGGGATTTTAAGAGAAACGTTCAAATGATATTCCAGGACCCTTATTCTTCGCTTAATCCAAGGATGAAGGTTTATCAGCTCATAAGCGAACCCCTGAGAGTGCACAAACTTGTTAAAGACAAGAAAGAGGAGCGGGAAAAGGTTATCGAAATTATGAAGAATGTTGGACTTGAGCCCGAGTACATGAGTAGGTACCCACACCAGTTCTCAGGTGGTCAGCGCCAGAGGATAGCTATAGGGCGTGCCCTTGCATCAGAGCCAGAATTTATTGTCGCCGATGAGCCCATATCGGCTCTCGATGTTTCCATTCGTGCCCAGATTCTTAATTTAATGGAAGACCTTCAGGAAAAGTATGGACTGACCTATCTTTTCATTGCCCATGATTTAAGTGTGGTAAGGCATATATCAAATAAGGTCGCAGTTATGTATCTTGGGCATATTGTTGAGATGGGGGATACCAATGAAATTTTCACGCACCCGTTGCATCCCTATACAAAAACCCTCTTTGAGTCAATTCCGTCAGTTGAGAAGGTGAAGCAACCTCTGAAGGTAACAATTGAGGGAGAGGTTCCATCCCCGATCAACCCACCGCCAGGCTGTCCATTCCATCCAAGATGTCCCCATGCAACTGAAAGGTGTAAGAAGGAAAGGCCTGAAATAAAAGAGGTTTCGCCGGGTCATTATGTTGCATGCTTTTTATATTGAAGACAAATCAAAGTCAAAGGGTTACAATAAAACAAAAGGAGGTAAAGCATGAGGAAGCTTGCCATAGTAGTCGCAATGATCTTTGCAGGATCATTGGCGGCAAAAACACTGGTGGTCGGACTATCGTCCGAACCGAGATCAGGCGATCCATTCGCCTTTAATGAAACCCCCACGAACTCCTTCAACTACAACATCTACGATGCACTCGTGATGCTCGATGCGAAGCTCCATGTAAAGCCTGGTCTTGCCACTTCTTGGGAAGTCAAAGACCCGAGAACTATCGTGTTCCACCTGAGAAAGGGCGTCAAATTCCACGATGGTACACCTTTCGACGCGGAAGATGTGAAATACACGGTAGATAGAGCCAAAAACTGGGAGAAATCACAGTTCAAGGTCTATTTCAAACCCATCAAAGACGTCATCATAAAAGACAAGTACACCGTAATCTTCAAGCTCAGCAGACCTGCCCCTGTTCTTATCAGAGATTTAAGAAGACT
>JALXCE010000328.1 GCA_026991055.1 Caldifarciminota bacterium
CCAAGCTCAATGGGCCTCTGTCCAACAGGAGTGGCAAAGGTATTATCTACTGCAAGTGGTATGCCATACTTCCGCGTAATCTTTGCCGTTGACTCTATATCAACAATATCAAGTGTGGGATTTGCTGGAGTTTCGATATATACAAGTTTAACATCATCGTCCAGGGCATCCTCGAGTTTAACATGGAACTCGTTGGCCGGAATAAATGTGAGCTTGATACCGTACCTCTCGTTCATCATCTGCAGGAGTCCGTAAGTACCACCGTATAGGGGAGACGATGCAACTATCCTGTCGCCAGTCTTTAAAAATCTGGTAAAAAGCGTGTTGATTGCAGCCATCCCTGAGGCAGTTGCAAGACCAGCTTCACCCTTTTCTAAAAAAGCCACCTTTTCCTCGAGATACTCCACAGTAGGATTGGAACGCCTTGAATATATGAAGCCATGTTCTTCGCCATTAAAGATTCTCTCTGCATGTTTTGTATCTTTGAAAACGTATGTGGTTGTTTGATAAATGGGAATCCTGTGGGCGCCGGTTAAAGGGTCAAACTCATGGCGATGCCCTTGCACAGCTTTTGTATCAAACTTCATAAGGCAACACCTCCTTTTGGGCACCCTCCCGGCTGTTACCACTCAAATAAGAACTTCCCCGGGTCGAATAAGGACGGGCTGTTTTATTTAATAGACATCCACACATAAATCAGCGTAAAAGTTCCAATTTAACGGTATATGTCGTGTCTGTAACAGAATCCTCTGTGGAGTCGTGTATATTGATTGTTGTCAGTTCCTTGACAGGCCCTATATCAGGTGCAAAGTAAAGATTTCTCACGGAGCTGATTATTCCCACACCGTTGGGGCCACCAATGGTTTTTCTCTCTATTAAGCGAACATGGTAGGTATTTTCAAATGTCCCACCAGGTGTTGTGATAGTTGTTAACCCCGTCACCTCCCCTATTCTTGAATGTCTTATCCAGAAAGTATCTTCACCCACAGTCTCAAAGTTGTAATAGTAATCATCCCAGCTACTTCCAGAAACCAGTGGTTTTTCCATCTGAAGAATAAAAATCTGGTCTTCGAGTCTGACTTCTTCACCATTTGGTCCCACGACAGCGGTATCCTCGATGGTGTAATACGCTGAGGAGGTAGAAAATATGTAATTTCTTGTGCCGTCATAATTTTCGAAAATCAGGACTGTATCTGTTCCAAGGAGAGTATCTCCGACAATGGAAATCTGCACGGTATCCGAATCGTTCATGAGGTATGTCCAGGTTTTGCCAACCTCATAGGGGAAATAGTTGTAGAAGGTTCTGTCTATGAGAGGCGACTTTATACAGGACGATAGTAATAGAGTGGATACTAAGACAAGGAAAAATCGCCTTGAAATCATTTGCTAATTATAACAACCTATAAAAAGATGGTCAACTTTACATGAGACTGTTCAAAAAATCCTAAATTTAATTTGCAGCTTTTTAAAGGTTCTCATAATCCCATTGATTATCGCAGACCAATCATTAAATGCCTCTCCTTCCCGGGGAAGGAGGGAGTTCACTACTTATCATGCCTGGAGAAAACTTGTTTAACCTAACTTTTCTGGTCAATCTATTCACTCGTAACTACAAAATTACCAGGGGGAACATTTTAGGAAGGCTTACTCACTTCACATACGCCTGAAACTGTTTGACCCTTTATCAGAGGGAAGATTAAAATTTCCGTGGAATGAGGGTTTTATTGTTTCCAACATGTCTCGTTGATCATATAAAGCCAAAGATCGGATTTGACACCGTAAAGCTCCTCGAGCATTTCGGTGTTGAGGTAGAAGTGCCCGAAAAACCCTCGTGCTGCGGCCAGATTGCCTTCAACGTAGGTTACTGGAAGGACGCGAAGGAGATGGCAAGGGCCTGGCTCGATGTTTATGATGTCCCTGGATTTGATTACATCGTTGCACCATCAGGCTCATGCGTCCACATGATTCGAGAAAACTACGAAATTTTATTCAAGGACGAGCCTAAAACTCTCGAGAGGGTTCATAGGATAAAGTCGAAACTCTATGAGATAGTCGAATTTCTCACAAAAGTTTTAAAAGTCAAAGAAATTCCATCCACTTTCAGCGGGAAAGTTACCTATCATGCCTCGTGCCACTATCTACGTGGCCTCGGAGTAAAAAGGGAGCCGAAAGAATTCTTGAAAAATTTGAAAAATGCAGACTTTATTCCAATGGACCTCGAAGAGACCTGCTGCGGATTTGGGGGGCTTTTCTCCATAAAATTCCCGGACCTCTCATACAACATGACTAAAAGGAAGGCCGAGAGCATTAAGAATACACATGCCGATTTCGTGACCTCGTCTGACCTCAGCTGTCTAATGAACATAGGTGGTGTGCTATCGAGGCTCGGCCTAAAGATCAAGCCTGTCCATATCGTTGAGATACTTGCCGAAGGACTGGAAGATGAAAAAGATTAATTTTTACGAAAACGCAAGAAAAATTTTATCCAATCCCACGGTAGTAGAGGCTGTTCAGAAAGCCACCATGCATGCCCTCGAAAAGAGACGCCAGACCATCGCACGGATACCTGACTTTGAAGAGCTGAGGGATAAAGCAAGAACGGCAAAAGAGGAAATACTCCGAGACTTCGACGGCTACCTTGAGAAATTCAAAGAGAATGCCAGGAAAAACGGATTTGTGATACACGAGGCAGGGGATGCCCGTGAGGCAAGAGAAATTATTTTGCAGATTTTTAAAGAGAGAAACGTGAAACTGGCCGTCTCGAGCAAATCAATGACCCAGGAAGAAATTGAGATAAACCCCTTTCTCGAGGCTCACGGTATCAAGAAATATGAAACTGACCTCGGAGAGTTTATCATCCAGATTGCCCATCAAAAACCATCCCACATCACAGCCCCGGCCATACATCTCACGAGACGCGAGATTGCCAGATTGTTTAATGAAAAATTGGGCATGGAATACACAGAGGAGCCTGAGGAATTAACAAAGTTTGCCCGGAATTACTTGAGAAAAAAATACTTCGAAGCGGATGCAGGGATGTCCGGGGCAAATTTTCTCATTGCCGACACAGGCTCCTTTGTGGTGGTCGAAAATGAAGGAAACGCTCGCATGTCCACTACTCTACCACCTTTACACGTTGCTGTTACGGGTATTGAGAAACTGATCCCTTCGATTAAAGACCTGCCTGTCTTCTTAAAAATACTTGCCCCGAGCAGCACAGGACAGCATCAAACAGTCTACACCAATATTTTCTCACAAGCCTCAAAAGACCACGAAGTCCATATCGTTTTAATAGAAAACGGACGTCGCAGGATGCTTAATGACCCTGTTTTACGCGAAGCTCTAATGTGCATTAGATGTGGTGGATGCTCAAACGTTTGCCCCATTTTTCAGCTTGTCGGTGGACATGCCTATGGGAGTGTTTATTCAGGCCCAATAGGAATTATCTGGACTTATGCTATTTTCGGTCCTGATGTAGCAAAAGAGCTTCCATTTGCTTCAACTCTCTGCGGTGCCTGCTACGAAATATGTCCAGTCAGGATTAACATCCCGCGTATTCTACTCGAGTTGAGACGCAGGGTTATAGAGCGAACAGGTGGAAAATTAGAGGAGAAGGCACTTGTTGGCCTGTGGTCACAACTGATGACCAAACCAGTTCTAAACAAATTAGGATTCCATCTTGCATCAAAAATTCAGGGAATTTTTAAGAAAGATGACAAACTTACGCACCTCCCTTTCGTTTTTTCAAACTGGACAAAATGGAAAGATATAGAGCCCTTTCCGGGCAAATCCTTTAGAGAACTATGGAAAGAACGGAAAAATTCATAGAGGAGCTAAAAAGGAATGACGTTGAGGTTTACCTCACCTCACGATCGAGCCTAAACGAAGATTTGAATGAATTTTTCAAAAAACAAGGTATTAAGCGTGTTTTTGTTCGGCCGAGAGGGCTCGTAAACCAACTTTCCCCGGACATTGAATTCACCGAAAAATTTGATGAAGATGTGGATGCTGGATTGAGTGAGGCAGATTTTGGCATAGCTTATTCTGGGGGCCTTGTAGAGCTGGCAGAGAGCCCGTCCGATAAACTTCCCTCTTTACTGCCCGATATTCACATCGCCCTTTTAAAGGAATCCAACATCCTTGACGATTTTGATGTTCTTTTTGAGAATATACCTCATCCTCTGCCAGACATAACTTTTATCGTTGGACCGTCAAAAACAGCGGACATTGAAAAAATTTTAGTAAAAGGGGCACACGGCCCCAGGAGGGTTATCGTCTTTATTGTTAGATGAAAAAACTAACACCGGTCAAAATACTCATATTGGGGTACTTTTCGATTATTCTTGTTGGGGCATTCCTCCTGCTGCTTCCCATATCAAGGAGAGGTCCTCTTGGGCTAACTGATGCCATTTTCACATCCACCTCTGCTGTATGTGTAACAGGGCTAATCGTAAAGGACACGCCCGTTTTCTTCACATTTTTTGGCAAACTCGTAATCCTCTTACTTATCCAGATCGGTGGTCTCGGTTATATGACTTTTGCTACAGTTTTTATCTTTGCTCTTGGGAGACGCTCGAGCCTGAAACTCAGGCTGATCGCAGCAGAGAGCTTTCCTGCTCTCACACCGGGGAATATCTGGAGATTTGCAATAAACGTGTTAAAAATCACGTTCCTTCTGGAAGGGCTCGGGGCAGCTTTGCTTTTTATCGGCTTTCTGATACATGGTATTGGGCCGGTAAGGGCATTTCTGCACTCCATTTTTATCAGTGTTTCTGCATTCTGTAACGCTGGATTTGCGACCTTTTCCGACAGTCTTGTATCTTTCAGGGCAAATGCCATCGTCAATCTCACGGTCATGGCTCTAATTTTTATCGGTGGAATAGGCTTCTTTGTAATCATGGAGCTCTACGAAAGATATATTCTGAAGATCAGAAAAAAGCTCTCACTACACACCAAGGCTGCACTCTCCATCTCCGGTGTTTTGATCCTCTTATCAACGCTCTTCTTCCTGATATACGAGTCAATTTACGGGTACGGACACTATAATCTCATTGAGCGGATATTTGCCTCCATGTTCCAGGCAGTTACTCCGAGGACAGCGGGGTTTAACACAATTGACCTGAACTTTTACCATCCTGCGTCGCTGTTTCTTTTGATCGTACTCATGATTATCGGAGGTTCACCTGGTGGAACTGCAGGTGGAATAAAGACCACCACTTTTTACGCGTACCTTGCATGGATCAAGGCATACTTTCAGAGAAAGGAACCTGTGTTTCACGGATACAGAATTCCAGAAGAATCACTCAAAAGGGCAGTTACTATTTTGATAATAACGACTCTTGTTATTCTCTCGGCTGGATTTTTACTGTCAATCACGGAACTCCACGGTATTGAGAAAAACGGCCTTCTTCCCTATCTTTTCGAGATCGCATCGGCATTTGGGACTGTCGGACTTTCGCTTGGCTCCAAGATTTATCAGAATGTTTCACTCTCTGCTGACTTTTCAATTTTGGGCAAATGGATTATTATTACTCTCATGTTGATAGGGAAAGTGGGGGTTTTATCAATAGTAGCATTGCTGGCAGAGAAAAAGGTTGAGCCTGTTAGGCATGTAGAAGGGAAATACATCGTAGGGTAAAATGGAACAAAAACAGTTTTGCGTCATAGGTCTTGGGAGATTTGGACGTTCGGTGGCCCTTGCTCTCGCGGAGTCCGGTCATGAAGTTCTGGCTATTGACCGCAACGAGGCACGGGTTTCCGAAATAGAGGAAAATGTCTCCCAGGCTTTGATAATGGATTCTACAAACGACAAGGCATTGAAAACTATAGGTGTTCAGGAATTTGACTGGGTTATCGTGGCGATCAGTAGTGATATTGAATCATCAATTCTCACCACACTGCTTGTAAAGGAGTTAGGTGCCAAGCGTGTACTTTCCAAGGCTGGCTCCGATGTTCACGCAAGAATTTTGAAGAAAATTGGGGCCGACAGGGTAGTCTTCCCTGAGCGTGAAATGGGACAAAAGATCGCCGAAAGTCTCGTTTCACCAAGGATTTTTGACATTATAGAACTTTCAAAAGATTACGCCATTGTTGAAATAGTTGCCCCACCGGACCTTGAAGGGAAAAGCATCCGGGAATCCGGGGTCCGCTCCAAGTATGGGATTTACATCATTGCCATCAAAAGAAAGGTTCCGAAGATGAATGCAGATGGCAAAATTGATTACAAAGAGGAAGTACTAGTTGCCCCTGATCCGGCAGAGGAAATTCTCAAAGGGGATGTTCTCGTAGTATTAGGTTCGACAGAAAACATCGAAAGGTTTAAGGAAAATGGATAACGAGTTTAACGTCAAAGAGCTCCTTGAGGAGGCAAAATTTTATATAGTCAACCAGCAGTACGAGAAAGCTGAGCATATTCTAAAGAGGATACTGGAGATTGAGCCAGATAATGTCGAGGCTCTTTATAACCTCGGCATTTTGTATGAAATTATCAACGACAGGGAAAAGGCTCAGGAGTACTTTAAAAAGGTGATTGACAAAGAGCCCTCGAATAAGGACGCTGAAGAACACCTCAATAAGCTCTCAGAGTATTAGCGATGATTACCTCTTTGCTGGTTCTTTTCGCATTTTTGCCACAGTCTACGTGGTTAAATTCAAAAAGCCTTACCGATTATCGGAATGTCTGGGTTGATAGTAGTAATTCGGTAAAGAATAACTACCTGTTGCATCTCTACCTTGCCAGAATGCGGGCCAATTCAAGGATTTTAAAGGCAAGCTCATACTTTGCCTCTCCTCTAAGCGTCCGCATGAGCAAAGGGCTAACATTCTCATTCGTTCCGGAGATGAAGGCCCAGCTCGATGGTCAAAAACTCTACAGGCCCGAGGATTTTGACTACGGAGATTCGCGAAGCTCCCTTGAAATGGTAAAGATTCCCGAGGTTCACAAAAAGGGTTTTGTGGGCATCGGTGTTAAAATAGCCCTGCTGGATGTGGGAGTGGATTCTACCCACCCCGCAGTTTCTCACATCTGGCGCAGGCACGGAGTAATTGCGAAGCATGACTTCAATTCAGGAGACCACCTTTACCTGCGTGGTCTTAATTCTGAAATACCACTGATCAGGCATGGACTGATTCAGTATATCAATAGTTTTGATGTTGCCTCTGACTCCACCCATCTGGTGGTCATTTACAGCATTTCACCTACGGACAGCATCGGGAGTTCTTATCTTTACGGGAAATGGACACTTGGTTTGACGGTCGGTAATCTGAGCTATGGTCAGGTGACATCATGGGATACCATCCATATTGACGGATACGCGACCGAGAAAAATTTCCCTTCAATTGCCCTGAGAAACGACACCGTATTTGTGGTATATCAGGAGTATCAGGGAAATTTCAGGGTTAAATTTGCAACTTACGACCTCGTGAGCGGAAATTTAAGTACACCTGTATTGCTCTCAACAGGAAATCATGAATCCGTGAATCCTATCGTGCTTGCCAATCAATCCAGCGTCTATGTTGGCTGGGTTGACACTACCGCAGGTCTTTTGCTCAGGGTTTCAATAGATGGTGGATCAACTTTTTCTCCACCCGATACTCTAATCAGTTTCCAGGGTTTGCCAGCGGGTCTTGATGGCCTTGTAAAGAATGACACACTCATAATCATGTGTGGAGCCGGTGATTCAAGCATGATTTATTTCGCCACCTCCAGTGATACCGAGATCGCCTCGGTAAGAGGGATTTTGCCGGCCGTGGGGTTTATTGACAGGAATGTAGTAGTTGGAGTTTTTGATAGCTCAGAGGTAAAGTTTTACAGATTCCCTCCTGGACTTTCCGATCCTGTGGAGATTTTTTCAAAGGACGCGGATTTTATTTATAATATCTCAATTTCTGGCGATACGGCATACGTTGCAGATGGAAGTCTGTGGAGCACTTCTCTTTCAAATCCAGCGGTTACTTTAATAGATTCAGAATTCGTCGACTTTGTCTCCTCTGGTATTTACACTGTTTACAGAAAGAGGGGCGATGAGGATATAACACCTGATCCCTATGACCCCACCGAGCACGGCACGAAGATGCTGAGTATCATTGGTGGATTTTTAGAGGGGAGCATTGTGGGAGGTGCACCCGGTGCTGATTATTTAATTGCCAAAACAGAAAGGGTTGTATCAGGCCCCAACGGTAATGATTTTGAGAGTGTAATTGAGGAAGATTTCTGGGTAGAAGCCATGGAATGGAGCATCAGGCACGGTGCACAGCTTCTTTCAAGTTCGCTCGGATACCGATACACAAACGGCAGGGACAATTACGGAGACTCCCTTATGACCGGGAATTTTGCCCACAGCTCAAAAATGGCCTCCGAGGCTTACAAGCACAATCTGGTGGTTATAACAGCTATGGGAAATGTCTCGCATTTCTCGTTTCCTGACCCGACTATAGGAGACACCAGCCTCGTGGTGCCTGCAGACGCACGAAATGTTATATCAGTTGGTGGGATAGTCTCTCCTGACAGTGTGGAGCCCAACTGCGGGTTTGGCCCAACAGCGGACGGCCGCATCAAACCCGACATCGTGGCCCCATACAGAATTAGCTGGCCCGACACTGATGGCACGGTCTATATCATCGGTGGAACATCCATCTCTACAGCCATTGTCGCTGGTGGTATTGGGGCTGTTCTTGAGGCACATCCTTCATGGAATGCACAAAAAATCCTCCAATATGTTCACGAAACAACATCAAGGTTTCCCGGGCTGCCCGATTCCAACAACCTCACCGGATACGGTATTTTCAACGCCCTCAGTTTGCTCCAGCATGAACCCATTGAGGTCCCCGCTCCAGGAGATAAAGACAGAATTATCGCCATTTATCCCAACCCTTTGAAGGGCACAAATACAGTTAAAATCAAATACAGGTCCTTCCATACAGGTCTGATCAGGGCTTACATTTACACAATTGGAGGAGAACTGGTTACACAGAAGAGTCTTGGCTGCACAGGAATCGGGGAGAACGAATTTGTTCTGAATTTACCTGAAAAAATTTCCCCTGGAACCTATATAATTCTATTACGCTCTGGTTTTACAACTACAAAAGGGCTTTTATCGGTGGTGAAATGAAAGAGCTCGAGGCTATATTTTTTGACTTTGGCGGGACTATGGTAAGTGAGGAATCAGATCGAGTTGCACACTACCACATCGCAGACTTTGTAAAAAAACGTTACGGCATCCCATTATCACACGAAGAGATAGACAAATTTCTAACCCATGATCTGCTTGTTGAAATTGAAAATGCCGAGCAAAAATGGCCTGATGTCAGTGGAATTCTAAAAAACTCCATCGAAAAACTTGCCAGCAAATTTGGTACGGCCTTAAGTGATGAGGAGAAAGAAAATTTTGTCAAAACTTACATTGACCTTCACGTCAAATACATGGAACTCTTTCCAGATGTTTTACCAGCTTTAGAAAAACTGAGAAGTGAATTTAAAGGCCATATCGGGATAATTTCTGATATCGTCACAGACCTTATTTATGGAGTTCTCAAAAAATTTGACCTTGAAAAATTCTTTGACTCAGTGACGACATCAGAAGAAGTTGGGGTTAGGAAACCCAACCCGAAAATTTTCAGGGTTGCATTTGAAAAGGCAGGGGTTAAAGGAGAAAAATCTATCTACGTTGGAAACTCACCGAAACATGATGTCCTGGGTGCCAGAAGAGTGGGGATGAAAGTTATACTCGTCGGACCCGAAGTTCACCAGCTTGCAAACTTTAAAGTAAAGAATTTTAGCGAAATTTTGCCAATAATTTTAGATGGGAGGCTTTAATATGGCTATAGAAGTAAGACCCGTAAAAACAAAGAAGGACTTGATGACATTTATAAAATTGCCGTTCAAGCTCTACAAGAATGACCCCAACTGGGTAGCACCCCTGATCATGGAAGAGAAAAAGACTTTTAACCCGGAGAAAAATCCATTCTATGAGCATTCAGAGGTCCAGCTTTTTGTTGCCTACAAAGACGGTCAACCTGTCGGTCGAATCACTGCCCACATTGACCACAACTACAACGAATTCCACGATGAGAAGACCGGCCAATTTGGATTTTTCGAAACCATTGACGATTATGCTGTTTCGAAAGCTCTATTTGACACCGCATCCGAATGGCTTAGAAAACGCGGGATGGAACAAATTTTAGGCCCCCTTTCATTCTCAACAAACAGTGTAGCTGGGCTACTGATAGAGGGATTTGACAGACCTCCTGTTGTGATGATGCCATACAATCCACCATTCTATGCCGAGCATATCGAAAAGTACGGTTTTAGAAAGGCAAAAGACCTCTTAGCATACATAATCAATGTTGACGACAAGTTCATAGCCTTTACCGACAGATTGAAGAGGAGACTCAAGCCCCTAGCGGAAAAGGCGATGAAAAACGGGTTTACCATAAGGAATGTTAACTTTAAAAAGGTGGAAGAGGAAATTCCGCGTTTACGCGATATCTACAATAACGCGTGGGAAAAGAACTGGGGATTCGTCCCAATGACCGACAAAGAGTTTGAGCATCTTGCCCTTGATCTCAAGCAAATAGCCATACCGGAGCTTACAAAAATCGTTGAATACAAAGGTGACCCCGCCGCATTTGGCCTCCTCATCCCTGATGTAAATCAGATTTTGAGGAAGATTAGAGGGAAACTTTTTCCATTTGGCATCTTCAGGCTCTTCTTTGAATTTAAGAAAATCGATGGCCTTCGTTTAATAGCCCTTGGAATCAAAAAAGGTTATAGAAAAAGAGGCGCTGATTCTTTGATGTATTACAGATTTCTTGAAGATGGCCTCAAAATCAGGAAATGGAGCTATTGCGAGGTTTCCTGGCTACTTGAAGATAACTACCTCATCATCAGAGCCACCGAATTTATGGGTGGCAAAAAATACAAAACCTATAGATTATACGTAAAAAGTTTATAAACTTTCA
>JALXCE010000329.1 GCA_026991055.1 Caldifarciminota bacterium
GGGCCCCCCAAAAGAATATTTTTAAAAATGTCTAATAATTCATCAGACAACTTAGCTACAAATTTTCAAAATTTTGTTGCATTTCTCGATTTGATTTTATAAATTCACTTTCCTCTGAACAGCGGTAAGAGTGTATTCGAATATTTCCAGATTAAATTATGCTCTCCCCGCATAAATACTTGCGGGGAGAAGATAAAAAGAGAGGGGGAACCATGAGTAATCAAACTTCCTTTACAACGCTGAGGAACGTCCTCATCCTAAATTTCTATTTTTCAAGCGGAAGACCCCCTCCCAAAACTCTCCTCCACTTGCAAAGCAAGCAGGGAAAATAGATACAGTTGCCTCTCAAATATATATAGAACGAATTTCCAAACAAGCTCCCAGCGGGAATGATTGGTCGCTTGCTCGATTATATAATTGGCAAAAAGGAGTGATGGCTATGCTGAGATTTGGGATCGTTGGATTCGGTATTATGGGTAGGTTGTATGGAAGGATAATTTCTGAGTCCAGGAGGGCAGAGCTTGTGGCTGTAGCCTCCATAAGTGAATCTTCCCGGAATCTTGCCCGTAAAAAATATGGTGTGCCGACCTATGAGAATGCAGTGGAGATGTATGAAAAAGAAGAATTGGACGCAGTTTATATTGCGACTCCCGATTTTTTGCACTTTGAATTTGCAAAAGAGGCTCTTTCCCGCGGCATAAACATCCTGCTTGAGAAACCTATGACCATGAATGTCAATGAGGCAAGGGAACTTGTAAAAATAGAGGAGCAGTCAGAAGCCATTGGGACGATTAGGTTTGGCAACAGGTTCTCACCTCCATTTCTGAAGGTAAAATCTGCAATTTCCGAGGGAAAGCTCGGAGAAATAGTATCCCTTAATGCAAGACTTAATGACACAATTTATGTGCCAACAAAGATGATCTTGTGGTCCGCCAAAACAACCCCCGCATGGTTTCTGATGTCTCATCTACTCGATCTTGCGTTTTATTTAACTGGTAAAAAACCTGTGAGAGTTTCGGCACGAGGTATTAAAAAGGTTCTCATATCAATGGGTATAGACACTTTTGATGTTATTCACTCCCTCGTGGAATATGAAGATGGTCAGACTGGTGTTTTCGAGACGGGCTGGATACTTCCTGAATCCATGCCATCTGTAGTTGATTCTTTTTGGGAAATTGTGGGAAGTAAATCCTCGGTTTTCATCAATTTAGGTGACCAGATGCTAACCTTTGCCGCAGGAAAATACGAGAAACCGGGCACAATAATGGTGGAGTTAAATGGAAAGCTCCAGGGCTATCTCGTCTATATGCTTGACCTCTTTATTGATGCCGTTCTGGGGAAGATAGAAAACCCCGTGCCACTCAAAGATGGCCTTATTAATGTCCTGACCCTTGACGCAATCCATAGAGCATTGGAACAGGAGAGATGGATAGAAGTTGAAGGTGTTTGAGAATTTCCTTCGCAGGAATTTCTTTGTGGAATGGATCGTATCTTGAATTTTTATAATTTTAAGGGAAATCCTGCCAAGCTGGCCCCGCTTGCGAAAGCAAGCGGGGCCAGCGAATTTTGTGGACTTTGTAAATTTCTCCCGGATAGAGCGGGACAACTGAGATGTGGGGAATTTCCCCTTGGTAATTTTTCCGCGTGATTTGCGTTAAAATTTAGCGATGTATATTCTTGTGGCTCTTGGATTCATACTTTTCCTCGTCATTCTGTCAGGCAGGAAAGAGGTTTTCAAGCCGATTATCTTTATTCTCGCAATACCAATCCTACTGTGGATTCTCCTACGTGTGGCAATGCTTGTGGGAATTGCATTCAGGTCGGGTCTCGTAGGTGGCATTATCCTTGCAGCAGTAATTTTCTATCTTCTCAGGTGGTACTTTAAAAGATGATCAAGGGAGTTTTAGCCGCATATCTCCTTCTTTTGATCCCTGCCGTAATTTCATGGATTGAAAAGTTACGGCTGGAAAAGGACATCGTTATCTCCAGTTTACGGGCTCTCGTTCAACTTCTAATTCTTTCATCTGTCATTCTCTATTTCTTCAAACTCCCCGTAATTTTCAACATACTTTTTGTGTTCCTGATGCTCATTTCAGGTTGTATTATCGCAACAGAGCGAGGTAGAGGAGTGCCTAAGTCCTTCCTCATCTCATTCGTTGCCATGTTCGTCAGTTTTTTGCCTGTTTTTATCCTTCTATTTTTCACAGGTGTGCTGAAACTTGTTCCCAACATTTTTGTCCCAATCTCGGGCATGCTACTGGGAAATGCAACCAAGGCTCTATCCCTTGTATTTAACAGAACAAAGAAGCAGGTTGAGGAGAATCACGAGATAATCGAGGCCGCTTTCCTCGATGGAGCGGGATACATTGAGGCCTCAAAGATTTTTATGATTGATGTGATGAATGTGGCTCTCATCCCCCAGATTGATGGACTCAAAATCCTCGGAATAGTGCACATTCCGGGCACCATGGCGGGACTTTTGATAGGGGGAGTAAAGCCCATTGATGCTGCCTTTTATCAGCTGATTGTTGCCTATTCCATTGCCTCGATTTATGTTTTTACAACATTCATTGGAGCATACTTAAGCTTTCTGCTCCTCTTGAAAAAACGTTATGAACAGACAGCGGGTTTATAAACTTATAGTCCTTGCCTCGGGAAACGGCTCGAATTTTGAGGCAATCGTGCGTCACATAAGGGATGAGAATCTACCCCTGAAGGTAACTTATCTGCTTACGGACAATCCAGAGGCCTATGCACTAAAGAGAGCCGAAAGGCTTGGTATCCCTTCAAAGATTCTCGATTACAAAAGTTTCGGTAATAGAGACGAATACAACAGAGCGCTTCTTAAATTTTTGAAATCACTCGATTTTGACCTGATTGTGCTCGCAGGATACATGCGAATTCTGCCACCATTCATTGTGAGAGAATTCTGTAGGAAAATAATCAATATCCATCCATCACTTCTACCGGCCTTTCCGGGGTTGCATGCCATTGAGAAGGCTTATAAATACGGTGTGAAGGTGACAGGGGTTACTGTCCACTATGTTGATGAGGGAGTTGATACAGGTCCGATAATTATGCAGGAATGCGTAAAAATTGAAGATAACGATACACTCGAGACGCTGGAAGAAAAAATCCACAAAATTGAGCACGAAATCTATATCAAGGCCATCAAGAAGGTTTTGCTGAAAAATTGAGACTCACGTTCAAAACTCCCCGGGACTATGCTACATATTTCAAACGACTCGTTGAGCTTGAAAGGGATGCCGAAAAGCAGTTTCATATTAATGAAATAAAAAGGCTCTCTGGCAGAGAGAGGGAAAGGATTGGCCGGGCAATTTTGAGAACACGGGCGCACAGGGCCGGCCAGCTCGTAGGTGGATTTAAGCTCTACCGGTTCTGGCGAGCAGATATGCCGGACCACCAGATCAACGTCGGAGACGTAGTTCTCGTAAGTGTCAAAAATCCGCTCCGCGACGGCATAGAGGGGACTGTTTACGAAAAAGGTCAGAGTTATCTTACCGTTGCCTTTCCTGAAGATACCCAGCTCAAAATTTCAAAGAGACTTTTTCGAATTGACCTCTACATCAATGACATCACTTTCAGGCGAATGCTGGATACGCTTACCCTCATCGAAAACGGTGTCTCTAATTTCCCAATAGAAATACTCCTTGGCAAAGGGGAAATTCAGGTGAAGGAGGGAGATTTCGACGATGAGGTTTTAAATGAATTCCAAATTGAGGCGGCAAGGCTTGCAATTGGGAGCTTTCCGGTTTTTCTCATTCATGGGCCTCCCGGGACTGGCAAAACAACCACGCTTGTTAAAATTATGAAAGCCCTTGTTTTGAAAGGAGAAAAGGTCCTTGCCACTGCCGACAGTAACAATGCGGTGGACAATATTGTGGAGGGTTTGATAAGGGAAGGTGTACAGGTTACAAGGATCGGACACCCTGCAAGGTTAAAACGCGAGCTTATCGAGGTTTCTCTCGATTACAAAGTGGAGAAGCATTCTGATTACGGGAGGCTCAGCGAAATAAATGCTAAGATTGATGAAATAAAAGCTCATCAGAGCAAATTTAAAAAGCCCGTTCCAGCTTTCAGACGTGGACTCAGTGATGAAGAGATTTTGAAATATGCGAAGCAGGGGAGGGGAGTGCGGGGTGTGAGTGCCAGAACCATCAAATCTATGGCCAGGTGGATTGAAAAGCAGAGGGAATTAAATGAGCTCTATGAGAAGAGGGACTCCCTTGTTTCAGGGATAATCCGTGAGATTCTGGACAAAACCGAAGTGATATGCACGACAAATTCAACGGCTGGCAGTGACATTCTTTTAGATAGAAGGTTTGATGTGGTGGTAATAGATGAGGCCACTCAGGCCACAGAACCTTCGTGTTTGATACCCCTTATAAAGGCAAGAAAGGCCATCATGGCAGGTGACCATAAACAGCTTCCACCCACTATTTTGAACCCTGATGCTGGTGCCCTTTCCTTTACTCTTTTTGAGCGTCTTGTAAGGCTCTTCCCGAAGGCCACTTACATGCTTCGCATTCAGTACAGGATGAACGAAACCATTATGAAGTTTCCATCGGAGAAATTTTACAATGGTGCCCTGATCGCTGCTGAATCGGTGAAGGACATAAAGCTGAGCGATCTTTTAAAAAGTCTTCCTCGGCATCCGGCACTTGATGATACCCCTGTGGTTTTTATTGATACAGGTGGAAAATTTTTGGAGAAGACCCGGCCGGGCAGCTTTTCGAAATACAACCCTGAGGAGGCAAGGCTCGTTAAGGAAATTGTGGATAAGCTTGTGGAAGCCGGGCTTCCTGCTGAAAAAATTGGCGTAATAACTCCCTACAAAGACCATGAAGATTATTTGAAGAGCAGGATAAAAGACGTGGAGATTCATACGGTTGATGGATTTCAGGGGAGAGAAAAGGAGGTCATTGTGCTATCCCTTGTAAGGTCCAATCCTCAGGAGGAGATTGGATTTTTGAGTGATTTGAGAAGATTAAATGTCGCGATTACGCGGGCAAAGAGAAAGTTGATCATTATCGGAGACCAGAGCACCCTATCATCCCATCCTGTTTATCAAGATTTGCTTGAGTTTATTAAGAAATCTGGGAAAATGGTAAGGGTGTAGGGGGTAGCTCATCTCTGATTTTTCCCCACGTTTGGGGTGTGGGAAAAAGATTTTCGTGGGCAAGAAATATCATTTAACAAAATTGTCCACTTAATGGTATTTTTGAAATCATGTATGTTGGAAATTTAAGTTGTAGCCCCTCACCCCAACCCTCTCCCCGCATGAGAATTTATGCGGGGAGAGGAAGTTTATGGATGCGAGGCCAAATGATTAGATTTGCGATTTAAGTCCAAAGGCTAAGCAAATTGTAATAGCAACACACAGAACACAAGGAAGAACTATTCTAACAAGCGGAGCCTGTGATCTTTCTATGCAACATAAAACTTTCCCTCCCCCACAGGCTTTGCCTGTGGGGGAGGGATTCAAGGGAGGGGGTATTCCGCTTGAAATCTTAAAAAAATTCAAGATGTAAACCCTCACCCCAACCCTCTCCCGCAAGCGGGAGAGGGAGATTAGTTAATTTTGGATGTTTGTTGGATTCCGATTGTGAATCGCACCATATTTAATCAAAATGGCCTCGGAAAATCTAAAATATCTTCACCCATTCCACCCCAGCCCTCCCTTCCCGGAGGGAAGGGAGGGAGTTCTATTGGCGTTTAGGCTAGCAAGACAGTCTGAAACTTTCACCTGAAATCCCAAAATCCCCTCCTTCCTCGAGGAAGGAGGGGTTAGGGGAGAATGGTGAATGAAAAAATCAAAGTTTGGCTTAAAATCCGCACATTCAAAGAATTAAAAACACGAAAGCTAATATTCAACTTTTGGGTTTATAAAATGAATGATTTTTCAGATGTATCCCCTCACCTCAATCCTCTCCCCGCGAGTATTAATGCGGGGAGAGGAAATTCTAAGGGGTTAGCTTTGCAGTGTTCAAAAAAATACTTTCTTCTCGGCGTTAAACACAGAGAAATGTAAAATTGAGCATTTCCTTCAAAAGTTTATTACATAATTTGGCTTTAGACCCTGCTCTACGACACCGACCCTTACCTGATTTTGCTGATGATTGTGGAGTGGTCGGGGGATATCTGAAGTATCAGGGGACGCTTTCTCACCTCATAGATTCCGTCATTGAGAGAATTTCTCACCTCATAGATGCCCGGTGCAAGGCTGAGAGATACAAAAAGCGGAATTTCTGAATTTTTAAGGGAAACAATCCACACATCACCTGCACGGGTTGTTATGACCCGTGCCTTTCGGTAGTTTTCAAGATAGGTGCCGGCAACCCTGATAGGAACCAGCTTCATTCTTAAATCCCTCGCGATTCGCACCTCTCTTTCAAAATTTATGGGAAGGATCGAGTATGTATTTTTTACGTGATGGGACTGCATAAGTCTGAGCTCGAATGAATTTTCAGGAAATATGTGATGGTTCATTATCACGGTCCATTTCCCAAAGCCGTTTAGCAAAACCCTGTAATACTCTTTCACCGTTGGATTTGAATCATTGTATATAACAAAGCTCCAGATTTTAAACGGGTTGAAGTCTATCGAGTTGTAGCGGTCACCACCGAGTCTAACAAATCTAAAGCCTGCCTTTTTTGCTGCGTCGATGGACTTTTTAAATACTCTTGAGTAAGGCATGTGCATGGTGAAGATGGAATCTCCTGTGATCTCTGAGAGGATTTCACGCGAAAGCCTGAACTGCCTGACCAGTGAGTCCTCGGGTAGATTGTAGATTTCGAGGGAGTGGGCGTGGCCATGAGATGAAATCTCATGGCCACGCCCACTCAAAATCTTTACCTCTCTTTTGGACATTCTCTTGAGCTTTAGCTCCCCTGCTGGGCCTGCCACCATATTCACGTCAGAAAGCCATGAAGTAACTATACCAAAGCTCCCCTTGGCTCCATACTTTTCAAGCAATGGATATGCATATTCAAACTGAGACATGTCTCCATCGTCAAAGGAAAAACTCACGAATCCCCTGTACCTCCCCATAAATGGCAGTATTTTTGCCGTAAGTTTATTCTCAGCGGAATTCTTGTTAAAGCCGCCACTCATCTTCCCATCAGCGACATTCCATGAGTCAAGTTGCCAGAGGGAGTCTTTTAAAACAAAGTAGCTCGCTTTCAGCCTTTCTTTGTAAACAGGTTTTTCCCATCCCTGCCATTTGTAGCGATTTGAAAACTGGAAATTCTTACCATCAAACCCAGGAAGTGCATCAAGAACTCTGTAATTTGTATCAAAAAGTGCCACAGAAAAAGATATCCCATCCGTTATGACGGCGTCGATCTCCGGTGTGTCTGGATTATTCTGAAGGACGTGAAGCGAAGAGGGGTCTGTAACATTTATGAGATTCCACCCCAATCTGAGTTCAATAACTCCATCTCTATAAAACCAATCAGCAAGGGAATTTTTATCGGATTCACCGAAAATCAGCCTTCCGGGATAGAATTTTTTCCCGGGGATAGTATCTCCAAGTATGGTTACCCTCTCGCGGTTTGCCTGAAGCACAGGTTCCTCAAACTCTCCATTGCGGGAAGCCTCTGTTTTCATCGGTGAAAATTGCCCCTTGATCCAGTTTCTATAAACGTTGTAACTCTTTTCGACTAACACGCGTCCGTTTTTACCCAGCTGAATGATAAATTCGACTCCGTTGTCAAATGTGTGTCTTCTGTCAGGATGAACAAATTCACCAAGATTTTTATCGTAGGTGTCAAGATAAAGCTCTATCTTCTCTGAATCTGGATTAAAAGGATGATTGAGTCTTATCAGAATGTAAAGATACACAGGGTCATAGGTAACCGATAGGTCCTTTATAGTCTTGCCTCCCACAAGAAGGGGACGAATGTCATCCCAATCTCCAGCATTTCCATCTATTTTTATCTCCTGGGGGTCAAAGCTCACGAGTCCGAAGGTTTGCTCAGCGTCGTAGATATTGTGCCACAGGGGATTTCGACTCATAGGATTTTCAAAATCCATGAACAACCAATTTCTCTTAAACCATTCGTCCATCCATTCAAAGAGAATGCCACCAGCATAGCCTGCATCGTGAATATCCCGGAACAGTTTGAAATTAATAAGTCCCTGCTGAATCTCATTGTGTCCACCCTGATTCATCCCGAATGGGTTAAAATGTCCAATACCTCGTGATGAAGGGACACCGAATTCTGCAACGAGTATGGGAATTCCATCAGTTTCTTCCTTCAAGGCGTGAAGATACCCGGCGTAGTTATCCTTTCCATATCGACTTATAAAATCCCTGTATTCGTTGTTTATAAAGTCCGGATAGTATGGATAAATGTGGTAAGAGGCAAAAAATCCAGCAGTGTTGAGGTCTGTTCGATAAAATTTCGATGGGTCAACAGTTAAAAGGTCGTTGTCATATTCCCTCACCCGCGGAGATTCGATAAATTCCGAAATATGGTATAGCGGATCAAGTGTAAGCCAGTTAACAAATGAAACAGGATGCAGATCACCGTAAGTAACAGCCTCATAGGTTTCAATATAGTCAAGCATTCTGGCAAGCCAGATTTCCATGGGATTACCCCGTGGAATCGAGATAAAATTACCTGTAAAAGTTGTGTCTCCAGGATGAAGTTTTGTGGTTTTCAAGACTCCATCGGGTTCCCATTCTCTGCCGAAGATATATCCGAAGGTGTACTGGGAAACGTCCACGAAGTATTCATTTTTACCGTGGATGGCGTCAACTGCTTTCTCAATCTCCTTCTCGATTTCAAGGTCAAACTGCTCGTTTAGGTAGTCCTCGCTGTCGGGCACAGGTACCCAGATTCCCTGAAATAGAAAAATGGGATGGGCAGAATTTTTCATGTTGTAGCTCGAGAGGGCACTGTAAAAATCTGGGGGGAGAACGGTATAAAGACGGATAGCATTAAATCCTGCTTGCCCCATCTCTCTGAGCCATCTTGAATAATCCTCTCGTGTTGGTGCGAATTGGGCAGGATATGTGCCAGGAAGAGCAGGCCCAAAATTAATCCCTTTGACAAAAAATGGGGTAAAAATGGTGTCCACTGTGCCACCGGCACGGGAGACAATTTCCAATACCTCGAAGTGTTCGCCATTTACTCGCGAATAAATTTTCAGGTTCTTTGAACGTCTTCGAACCTCTTCAGGGGTGAGATTGACACCCACCTTCTTTACCACTTCCTTCTCAACCTTTTTGACCCTGGGTGAAAGGTACTGCTTTTCGATTCTATAGAGCTCATAGGAGAGCCCTAAAACCGCGAGTATGAGTATTAGAAGAATGGCAACCCTCGTTTTCATGCTAAAATGCTAATCTTGTGGTCAAACCCGCAGAAATGTTGGTGTAGCTGTAATTCTCAGATGTCTTGAAGTACGAGATTGAAATGTAGAAGTTCCCCAAACCTGCCTCGGCCGATGTGGAGAGCATCTTGGGCTGGCCGTAAAAAGACCTACTAAAATCGGCATAAATGTAACCTTTACCAAGACTCTTAAAAAACATTGCTCCCAATGAATGCAAATTAAAATCAGATGGTGAATAGTAGTAAGGAGACCAGTTTGCGTAATCCTTGTATCCATAAGAGTAAAGTATTTTCAAGCTCACAGGGTTGCTGATCAGGTTGCGGATAAGAGTAAAATCAAAAATCACTCGTGAGTTGTTATCATACGGAATCTGGCCTTTGTCATATCCGGTTTTGAGCTCAAAACCAAACATATTAAGTTCACCATTTAGCTCAAGATGTTTGATTTTTATAAGATGCACATCCTCAAGGATTTCGTCAGTGTAGATTGCTCTGAGAGTAACGGGGTCTCTTTTGAAAGAGAGTTCACTATACATGACGTTTGTGGTTCCAAATCCCGGTGCAATGGTCAGGGTGAAGGGATTGTAAGTGAAGATAAGTCCTGGCTGCATGAAATATGTTGTCCGTGAGGTATCAACTTTCCTTGCGTTGTATCCGGAGGCGCGAAGAGAGTATCCAAGATAGCGGTTTAATTTTCCCTTTAAATTCAAAACCATGGAGTTCCATCTCGTCTTTGTAGTAGAGTCAATCTCAAGACCGTTGGAGTATTTTAAAGACAGTGTGGGCTTTCTGGCATTTTTAATGCGCTTGATACCACTTACAGCATCCTTGTTCTGAGGATCAAGGCTTAGGGCCATCCTGTACCATTTTAAAGAGTTTTTGTAATCTCCCATCCATTCGTAAGTCCTTGCCAGTTTTACAACAATCTCAACATCCTTCGGGGATTTCTCATGTGCCTTTTTGTAGCATCTGGCCGCTTCTTTGAGCTTGTCATCCCACGTATAGATATCTCCGCAGAGCTTTAAAACATCAGGAGAGTCGGGATAGAGAGACAGTGCCTTTTTTATCCATTTTTTTGCCTGCTTCAGGTCACCCTTCCAGCCATAGACTCTGGCAATCCCCATGAGAGCCTCTCTGTCATTTTTGTAAGATTTTAGAAGTTTTTTGTAAACTTTAATGGAGCTGTCCAGGTCTCCTTTCCATGAGAGTGTAAACGCAAGCCCGCTGAGGGCATCATAGTCTGAGGGATTGACAGAGAGGATTTTGTAATAAATTTTTATGGCCTTATCAGTGCTGTCTGTGACTCTGTACGAGTATGCAAGGGCAAGAAGCACATCCTTCTCGACATTCCCTTTCTTGATATATTGATTGGCCTCTTCAATAACAGTGGAGTATTTCCCCTGGTCAATTAATTCCCAGAGTCGATTACCCTCACTGCTTCCGATAAGGGTCAATATTAAAATCAAATTCAGCATGCTCATTCCTCCTCTAATTTAATTCCTTCTCTTTCGAACTTATACCAGCTTGATTTGCCTTTCAGAAGATCAAGAATACCCCAGAGCTGGGCAAATGTTCTTATAACTCCAAAGGCTGG
>JALXCE010000330.1 GCA_026991055.1 Caldifarciminota bacterium
TGACCTGTGCCACTTCAAACCTCCAAGTTATTGATTTTTAGTGATTTTAAGGAAATTACATGGAAACTGTCAACGAAACTCTGCGACACAATTGAATTTATCTTACCTGAGAGGTCAGTTTTTTGAATTTCTGATTTTTACATTGTCAAAATTCCCTTTACCACAAAATCTACGGCTTCATCCTCTGTTAAGCCTCTTGCCATCAACGTTTCGAGTCTGGAACGATCTATACTCCCGATTGCAGCCTCGTGGGTCAACTTTGAAGTATCGTCATAGACCTCAATCAACGGGATGGAAGAGGCGTGAGCATCTCTACCTCTTACAATTTCCATACAGTCTATGTGTCCCCTTGAGTTCCTGCCCTTTCCTATGGCCTCGCCTACCACCTGACTCTTTGCCGAATCTTTTACTACTACACGGGACTTAACCATTCCTCGAGACTCATCGCCTTCGAGCACAATCCGGTCCTTTATACAAATTTCATCGTCCTCTTTGCCATACACCTGGGTCAAAACATCAATTGTGGCGAAATTTTTTAGGGTGGCCTCAAGTAGAATATCCAGCTTGCCCACACGGCCTTCCACCACACGGAAAGTTGTGAGAAATTTACCCTTATCATTAACTTCAACTCGTGTGGTGGGCTTCACAAAAATTCCACCTGAGCGGCCATGAATGTGGGTTTCTTCATACTCAAGATAGGCGTTCCTGCCCACGAAAATGTCCCCGTCCATGATATGCTCAACACCCTCAGGATTTGGGAAAATACAGTGGGCAATTATCTTTACAGCCGCCCCATCCTCTATTTCGAAAGTTGAGGATATTACCTGCCTTCCCTTTTTTGCTGTTAATCCAAGACAAACGTGGACGGGCATGGGAATTTTGTACCCCTTTAAAACTCTGAGGAAAATGTTTACTCCGTCATCTTTGGGCTGTGGGATAATTTCAATCCCTTCAATTTTGTTTAATCCGAGCACCTGGTTTCCATTAATGACAACAGAGGCTATTTTGTCACTCTTCAAAAAATCTGCACTTCCTGTTCTCTCAAGGCTTTCAACGAGCATCTCGTATTCTTTTTCATACACCTGCATGGTTTACCTCCGGCTGATTCACATGGTCACAGATTTTGCAATTTTTCAGGTAAATATCAACAATTTCGCGTACCGGGCCTGATCTCAGGATGATTCCGCCACAAAGATGGGATGCACGATCAGCCATGAGAGCAAGCTCTTCCCTGTGGGTTATGAGAATGATAGTGGTTCCCATCCTATTGAGTGTTCTGACCACATTGGCAATGTCAGAAATTGACATCAGATCGATCCCGGAATCAGGCTCATCAAGGATGGCAATTTCGGGTCTCATCAGAAACACGGCTGCAAGCTCAATCCTTTTTCTCTCACCCCCTGACAGACTGGAGTCCAGGGTACGATTCAAAAAGACATCGGGATTTAAGCCGACCATCTTGAGAGCAGTTTCTGGAGAGAGGTTATCACGGGAGTATTTTTTGCTAATTTTCAGGTAATCGCGTACTTTGATGCCTTCAAAATCTGCCGGATGCTGAAATGCCATGGTAATTCCGAGCCTCGCCCGCTCTGTGATGGAAAGTCTGGTGATGTCCTTACCCTGGAAAAAGATTTTGCCTTTGATGACTCTATACCTTGGAGAACCAATGATTGTGTATCCAAGTGTAGTTTTCCCGGTCCCATTCGAACCCAGAATTGCATGTATTTCACCTCTTTTAACGGAAAGGTTAACGCCTTTCAGGATCAGAGATGAACTGTTATTTGCCACAAACAGGTCTTCGATTTTCAGGATTTCATTAATCATAACGCATAAAATAATAAAACCATTAACGCGAAATTTCAATAAAAGGTGAGCGTGTTCGAATTTTTCCGTACACAAAATATTCCTCTCCCCGCATAAATACATGCGGGGAGAGGATAAAAGGAGAGGGGCAACATAATCCAAATTTTTCGTATAAAATGAGTAATCTAATTCACATTTGTCCACCCAGAGACTGTTCATACAAAATTTTAATTTTTTAAGCGGAATGCCCCTTCCCAGAACCATCTCCCACTTGCTTTGCAAGTGAGGGAGGAAAACTTGGCATAGTTGTTTCTCAAATGTATATATTGAGAATGAATTTTCGAACAGGCCAGGATGGATTTGAAAAAGCATCCCAGGAATGTTCAGAAATATCGTTACCCTGGACATTCCAAAGAAAGTTAACCTTTTTCGTTCTCTCCGGCATACATTCCCGAGGAAGCAGGGGAAAATTATCGAATGGTCTGCGATTATTAGTTTAGGTTACAAGGATCCGCTGGAAGAGGTGGCAACTAAAATTCAGGATTTTTTCGAACAAGTCCCCTCTGAGCCTGTTCGAAAAAATCCCAAAATCTTTGATTTTTAAGGAAAAATTTACCCCCCACCTTGTTCCTCCCCCCACGCAGAAAGTGCGTGGGGGGAGGAGAGGAGGGGGGAATTTTCGAACAAGTCCCCTCTTGACAAACTTTGTCACTTTCAATATACTTTGTAATACAAAGTTCTTTAAAACCGGAGGTGATACGGTGGACGCTGAAACACTACTTTTCAATAAATACCGATTATCCATAATGGTCCTGCTCGCCAAACAGAGGAGCATGACCTATAACGATCTAAAATCGGTCGTCAAAACATCGGATGGTAACCTCGCCACGCACTTGAGAAAACTGGAAGTTGCTGGCTTTGTCAGCGTTACAAAAACTTTTGAGGGGCGCAAACCCAAAACCATCTACACAATCACACCAGAAGGAGAAAAAGAACTGGAAAAATTTATGTCAAACATTGAAGGATTGCTGGAAAAATTTAAAGGAGGTAAAAACAAATGAGTCAAAGAAACATAGATGAGCTATTAAACATGACAGAATATTTGTCTTTGATGAGGCTAAAGCTCATCGGTGGCCTCTACTTCCCTTACCTATCATGGGGACTGTATTCACTCATCTCTGGAATTTTGAGTTATCTGGGATACTACGAGTGGTGGGCCTACTTATGGTTACCTGCTGCATTTTTCGGTTCATTAAGACCTGATTTCAAAAATCTAAAAACCAGCATTTATAGCTGGACAATTACCGGGATCATTTACTACCTGACCTTAATCCTCTGGGGATTTAAGGGATTTATCATAGTAATTGCTGTAGCTTCGACTCTCGGATACGGTATTCTTCCATCCATTCTGGAGAAAAGACGAGTTGAGAGCAAAAGTTATCTTGCCGAATCTATTGGCGCATCCTTTTTCGTGATTGTCCTCTCCTATGTAGCCCTCATATTTGTTTATAGGACCTGGA
>JALXCE010000331.1 GCA_026991055.1 Caldifarciminota bacterium
AGAAGGTTCCAGCCTGTAATCGTTGAACCACCTACAATTAACGAGACAATCGATATTCTCAAAGGATTGAAAGAAAAATACGAATCTTTCCACGGTGTTAAATACACAGATGAAGCCCTTGAAGCAGCTGCAAAGCTGGCAGACCGTTACATAACAGACAGGTATCTGCCAGACAAGGCCATTGATGTGCTTGATGAGGCGGGTGCCAAGGTGAAGCTCTCGTCGAGAGCAACAGATGAGGTTCTTGAGAGGTTAAAAGACGAGCTTGATGAGGCAAAAAGATTAAAAGAGAACGCCATAGATAACCAGGAATTTGAGAAAGCGGCAAAGCTCAGAGACCGTGAGAAGGTGCTGGAAAAGAAGATTGCCGAAAGAAAGCGAATGCTGCAGAGTATGGAGGATTACCAGACCGTGACTGTGGAGCACGTGGCAGAGGTTGTTTCTCGCTGGACAGGGATTCCACTCTCACGACTTGCGCAGACCGAGCAGATCAGATTGCTCAACATGGAGAAGGAGCTCAAAAAGAAGATAATAGGCCAGGATGAAGCAATTGAAGCCCTTGCAAAGGCCATCAGGCGTTCACGCGCTGGTATAAAAGACCCAAGAAGACCGATTGGGTCATTCATTTTCCTTGGTCCCACAGGAGTTGGTAAAACAGAGCTTGCGAAGGTGCTTGCAGAGTTCCTTTTCGGCTCGCAGGACGCGCTGATAGAAATCAACATGTCCGAGTACATGGAAAGGTTCAACGTCTCCCGTCTCATCGGAGCGCCACCAGGTTATGTAGGATACGAGCAGGGAGGCCAGCTTACAGAGAAAGTCCGCAGAAAACCTTATTCTGTGGTGCTATTTGACGAATTTGAGAAGGCACACCCCGATGTTTATCACATTCTCCTTCAGATACTTGAAGAGGGTATCCTCACAGATAGCTATGGAAGAAAGATCAATTTCAGGAACACCGTGATAATTCTTACATCGAATATTGGTACAAAACACCTCAAGAAGGCGCATGGTCTTGGATTCAAGCAGGAAGACCGTGAGGTTGCCGATTACAACTCTATGAAAGAGTTCCTTATCAGTGAGCTCAAGCGAATTGTCCCACCTGAATTCTTAAACAGGATTGATGAGGTCATCATCTTCAGGAAGCTCAACAAGGAGCACATCAAGAAGATTGTTGACATCCTGATAGGAGAACTACAGGACAGGCTGAAAGAGAAGAAACTTACCATCGTTCTTGAGCCTGAGGCAAAGGACTTCCTTGCTGAAAAGGGCTACGATGAGGAATTCGGAGCAAGGCCCTTGAGAAGAGTCATCAGGAAGTACGTGGAGGAACCTCTTTCCGAGGTGCTCCTCCAGGGTAAAATTAAAGAAGGAGACACAGTAGTAGTTTACTACGATCACGAGAAGGATACACTTGGATTTAAATCCGGGACATCCAGCGTCGTGGGGGTGGCAGAGGGAGGTTAATCCAGCTTGGTTAAAACACTACTCGTCTTTCTACTCTTAGGACAGGCAGGGTATAAAGTTGAAAAAATAGGATTTGAGGGCTTGCGGTGGACATCACCGCAAGCCCTCAAATCCTCAATTCCCATTCCCCTTAATACAACTGTCAGTACAGATGTGATTTCTGGAACCATTCGCAGACTCGTCCAATCTGAATTCTACGATTATGTTGCCGTTTATTCCGAGCCTCTCAAAGATGGCGGAGTTGAGCTGATATTTCAAATCAAAGAGAACCCTATCCTCTGGTCCTGGACATTCATAGGGAACAAAAAACTCAAAAGTGGAGTCTTAAAAGATAGTCTCAACCTCAGACGAGGAACTCCTGTTTCGGGTTACAACATGTTTAAATGGAAGAAACGCATAAAAGACCTCTATTTTAAGAAAGGTTACATGCGGGCAGAAGTGGACATAAAAATAAATAAAATAGACTCACTTGGACACGCTGACGTGGTGTTTGACATCAGAGAGGGAAAGAAGTATCGCATCAAAAAAATCGTCTTTGTGGGAAATAAACACCTCTCCGATAAATTCCTTTTGAAAAAGCTTAAAACCCATCCAAAATCTCTGTTTCATTCAGGGAAATTTGAAGAAGATAAATGGGAAAAGGACATTGCTAAAATACTTGAAAAATACAGAAACAACGGTTTTCCGGAAGCAAAGATAGATTCCACAAAGATGGACTACGAGGGTAAATGGCTTTATATCACGGTTTATATCACTGAGGGAAAGAAATTTATCTTTGGAAATTACTCCATTGAGGGCAATACGGTATACCCTGATTCTCTCTTGCTCTCAAAGATAAAGATCAAGCCCGGAAAACCTTATTCACAAAAACTCCTTAATAAATCCATCGAAGGAATTTCTGAACTCTACAGTGATTCAGGGTATCTTTACATCAACGTTACGCCCATTGAGGACATTCGCCAGGATTCTATTCTGGATATCACATTCAAAATCCATGAGGGAAACCGGGTAAAGGTGCGGCTCGTGAATATCGAGGGTAACACAAAGACCTATGATAGGGTTATAAGACGTGAAATTGACCTTATCCCGGGGAACTATTTTTCACGGGCGCTTGCCATAAAATCCCAGAGAGACCTGTTTTATCTAAACTACTTTGAGAATGTGACTCTTGATTTCTCGCCGACTCCGGATTCCAACTACATTGATATAAATTTCAAAGTAAAGGAAAAATCGACGGGTAAGCTTGGAATGGGAGCGAATTACTCCAAAGCTACGGGCGCCTTCCTGTCATTCAATATGACTGAGCCCAATTTCCTCGGAAAGGGGCAAAATATCTCAGTATTGCTTGAATACGGTGGGAGCAGGAGAAACGTTTCGTTCTCCTTTACAGAGCCCTGGTATAAAGGAACCCCCAACCTGATCGGCACAAGCATTTACAGTGTTTCTGATATCTATCCTGATTATACATATGCTCGCTCAGGTGCCAGTGTCACCTATGGCCGCCCGCTGTGGAATGACTACTGGAGAGTCAGTGTCACCTACAAGATGGAGAAAACCTCGGTTTACAACATCGCAAAAGGACTCTTAAAACTCCCTGCGTACAAGCACTGGTATGAAAAATCGCCGCTCTTCACGTCTGAGCTGACGACGAAATTGACTTGGGACACAAGAGACAGGGTTTACAACGGCACCTCAGGACACCGTGTCACCTACACTTTTGACCTTTTTGGAGGACCGATAAGATCGCATTATCTCAGGTACTTACCGGTCTTTAATCTGGGCATTCAGATGTTGAGATTGATCAAAGATTTCAAGGGCGAGGTTAACATTCACAAACATCTTTTTGAATATGTTCA
>JALXCE010000332.1:0-4939 GCA_026991055.1 Caldifarciminota bacterium
AAGAGCTCCCTCCCTTCCCTTTGGGAAGGGAGGGTCGGGGTGGAATGGGTGAGAATTTACATCTTGGATTTTTTAGATTTCAAGCGGTATGCCCCTCCCTTTGATTCCCTCCCCCACGCAGAGCGTGGGGGAGGGAGTGTCATTTGGAATTGCAGGGAGAAGTCGAGCAGGCTGCTACGTCTAAAATTTCTACGTCAAACATCCATAAACCTCCCTCTACCACAAAGTTGGAGAGGGTTGGGGTGAGGGTTTACTTCTTAAATTTCCAAACCTTTGGGGGGCCGCTTGCGAAGCAAGCGGCCCCCCAAAGGTTATACCCAATCAAAACTCGAAAAGATTCTACCCCTTAACCAAGCTCCTTCTTTACCCCTTCAACAACTTCCTCAATATCCTTATAAAAAGTGGAGTCCATTTCGTCCAATTTTGAGCGAACAGATTTCACAAACTCCTCATCCTTTATTGAGCCAAGGTTGATGAGAACATTCATCTTTGCCCCATCATAGGCAGCCCTTGCCTGAAGTGCCGCAACTCCCACATCCGAGATGGCATTCTTATTACCATGTTCCAGTAATGCCTTTAAATCCCCAGTTGTATCAAAAGCCGCTTCCATTGTTCTGAGTGGCACTTCTGTTGCCTTTTTAAGTGCCTTCTGGATGGCCTCTTTCCTTGCCTTCTTCTCCTCTTCCGTGTTCTTTGGTAGTTTGAAACTCTCCATTACTTCGTTGAATGCCTCGGTATCCTCTTTCATGAGCTCCAGTGCCTTTTTAATTCCTGAATAAGCTCTCTCCTGCACCTCCTTAGCAATGTCCCATGCTCCTTCATACTTTTTGCTCTTGAGAGTCAGACCTGCAACCATTGAAAGTAGAGCATAGGATAAGGCAAGGGAGAGGGCAGAGGCTGCTCCACCACCAGGTGTAGGAGTTGGAAGGGAAAGCTCAGTGACAAACTCTTCAACTGGGTTGTCATAACCAAGCTTATTCTCAAGAATCTGATCATCCTTAAAGTCCTCAAGCCTCAGGTAAAAATCTGCTACCTGGGTCAAGGCTTTCTGTGGAATGAGTCCCACTATTTCAGAGCCAATTACAGGAACACCGTACCTTTCGGCTAAGAGTTTGACAAGCTCAAAGGCAAGATAAACCGGTGACTTCTCGAAATCCACAAGATTCATGGAAACCTGCACAATTCCACGATTTGGCAACTCGAATCCGAGGGCCTTTACAGCATAGAGTCCACCGTGCTTAGCTCTTACCCTGCGGGCAATTTTCTTCGCAATCTTGAGGTCGTTGGTCCCAAGATTAACGTTGTAAGCAATAAGAAACTTCCTCACCCCTACCACTGTGGCACCTGCAGTGGGATGCAATTCTGATGGACCGTAATCAGGCTTTCTATCAGGGTCAGTTTTAATTGCTTCCTTCAAGCCCTCAAATTCCCCTTTTCTGATCCATGCAAGGTCTTTGCGCTCCGGTCTTGTCGCAGCCTCCTCGTAAAGGTAAACCGGAATATTGAGCTCGTCGGCAATCCTTTTGCCAAGCTTATGAGCGAGCTCCACACATTCCTCAACGGTTATATCTTTTAAAGGCACAAATGGAATGACGTCCGTGGCACCAATTCTTGGATGTGCACCTTTGTGCTTGTTCAGGTCAATGAGCTCTGCTGCCTTTTTTGTAGCGTTAAATGCTGCCTCCACAGCTGCCTCAGGTGGAGCAACAAATGTGATGACACTTCTGTTGTGATCCGGGTCCATCTCTTTGTCCAGGAGTTTAACACCCGGAACCTTTTTAATTTCAGCAACAATCTGATTAACAACTTCTTCCCTTCTTCCTTCTGAAAAATTGGGTACACATTCAACGAGTTTCATATCTCAACCTCCTTACATGCCAAGCTTGGATTTTAATTCAAGCAGTTTGGCCATTCTGGTATCAACCTTTGGCTGATTCATGTGCTCACATGTTTCGTAGTTCCAGTTGACACCGCAAACAGGGCAGAGTCCTTTACAGTCAGGTTTGCAGAGTGGCTTCATGGGAACTGAAAGGATAACTATTTCCCTTACAAATGGAACCATGTCTATTTCGTCGGTCTCAATAAATTGTGTGAATATGTCGCGTTCTTTAAGAGACTTTTCCTCAAAGAAGGGCTCCTTGCCAATTTTGATGTAGTAGGTTTCCTTTTCGTTGAATTTTTTATTAAATTTATCGAGGCATCTCGCACAGGTGAGCCTGAGGGTGTAGGTTGCCTCAAGGGTGAGCTCCACATTACGGCCACGCTTAACTGCCCTGATATAAAGGTCCAGTTTATTAACCAGCTCGAAGTCCTGGTTTTTCAGGTCCAGGTCTTCATCAGTGTAAGAAGCCCAGAATTCATTAAGTCCAGACTTCAGGTCTTCTAATCTCAGTTTCAATTTGATCACCCCTTATGAATGGAATGTTATAATGATTGAGCACTTCAGGGGAAACCTCAAGCGGAAGGCCCCCTCCCTGAATCCCTACCCCACAGCAAAGCCCGTGGGGTAGGGAATGTTTTTTACCTCAGAAATAAAGTTCGAGGAGGGCAAACTTAGAGACTGTTCCCATATATAAAGATTTTTCCAAACAGGTTTACCCCCGCTCAACTCCCAGCTTCGGTTTCAAAAAACTTGATTTTTGGTTCGATGTAGCCAGGTTCCCTCTCCCAGAATGTTAGATCAAACCTGTTCCCAACCCTTTTGGTCCAGATATAAGGCCAGTTGTAGCAGTAATGAGAGCGGCAGATTTCATCTGTGCCGTGAAGTATTTTGATGCCAAATACCAAAACCTCACCATCCTCAAGAAGCACATCCTTTGCCTTTTTGAGCCCCCTTCCAAACTTCCACCTGTAGGCAACATTCTTGAGAGGCAATTCCCTTGTGGGAATTAAATCGGATATAAGCACACCTTCAAGGAGGTTGAGCACCTCCGGGGTCACAATTTTATCGTTGAAGGCTTCTAACTTAAAAACTCCATATCTCAGCTCTCCCCTGTCAGGAAAAACAACCCTGGGTTTGAACTTCAGTCTCTCAAGGGAAATCAGATTTTCATCGTAAAGTAAAGACCCCCAGAAGTCGTGCACCAGAAAATCAATCTCCTCATCAGGCTCAAAGTCCTCAATAAACCCTTCAACAATCTTCACTCTCGGCTCGCTGGCAAATTTTTTCTTTAATAGTTTCAACATCAGCTCATTTTCTTCCACTGCATAAACCCTCTTGGCACCAAGCTTTAGCATGTATTCCGTGAATATCCCGAATCCTGCACCAGCCTCCACTGCCACCTTCTTCTTTATAAGATGTCGGAATCTTTTTAGACCACGTCGGTAATTCGTAATCCTCCTGTGGTCTTCATACATCCCTAAAAACGAGAGGAAACCATCGTATTTCGGGTATTCCTCATCAGGGATGTAGGAATAGATGTCCATTAAATCATCCCCCCATCCACGACGATAACCTGACCGCTAATGTAAGAGGCATCGTCCGAGGCGAGAAATGCCACGACACCAGCAATATCATCAGGACTTGCAAATCTACGGAGTGCGATTGTCTCAAGATAAGCCTTTTTCACATCCTCTGACAGGGATTCGGTCATTTTGGTCTCCACAAATCCGGGGGCAACTGTCACAACCCGAATATTTCTCGAGCCGAGTTCCTTGGCAAGTGACTTGGTGAATGCAATAATCCCGGCCTTGGATGCCGCATAGTTTGCCTGTCCCGGATTCCCGGTTATCCCCACAACTGATGAGATATTGATGATAACCCCACCCTTCTGACGAAGCATTATCCGCGAAACGGCACGGGAAAAGTTGAAAGTACCCTTAAGATTTATATCCACAATTTCTGAAAAGTCCTCTTCCTTCATTTGAATGAGGAATTTATCCCTCGTGGCCCCTGCGTTGTTTACAAGCACATCAATTCGACCCGCTTTCTGGTGGAAATCCTTTACTATTTCTTCTGCCCTTTTAAAATCTCTAACGTCTGCTGTGTAATAAACGGCTTTTCCACCGAGGCCTTCGATCTCTTTGACATTTTCTTTGAGTTTATCTTCACTCCGGGCAACAAGGGCCACGAATGCCCCTTCTTTTGCAAATCTCAAAGCAATGGCCTTTCCAATTCCGGATGAGGCACCTGTAACAATTACTCCTTTCATTTCATAACCTCCACTGGGATTGTGCAATGAAATTAATGCCCCCTCAAATCAACTATCAAGATTCACTTTTGTGGAATACCTGGGTGGAATGATTAAAACCTTGAGAATCATCCTATTATTTCGACGCCCGATAAATCAAGAAAATTATCCCCATTCCACCCCGGCCCTCCCTTCCCGGAGGGAAGGGAGGGAGTTCCATTAGCGCTTAAACCAGTAAGACAGTTTGAAACTTTTGCCAGAAAGCCAAAATCCCCCTCCTTCCTTCGGAAGGAGGGGTTAGGGGAGAATGGAGTATGAAAATTAAAGCTGCATTTTTGAGGTTTGTACTTCTTTCGTCAAATTTTCGGATGAGAATTTAGGTAAGATCATGTTTCAAATTAAAAAATTCTAATGTGGCCCCTCACCTCAATCCTCTCCCCGCAAGGAAATTATGCGGGGAGAGGATTTTTTTTTCATCGTGCGGGTAAGTGCCGTAAGTATCATTTTTGCAAAACCATTTCCCAATGCCCTTGCTAACCTCAAAATTTCACACGCTGCAAGCCAAAATCCCCCTCCTTCCTCCGGAAGGAGGGCTTAGGGGAGAATGGGGAAACAAGGATTATTCAGATAAATCATCCAAGGTCAATGCCCCATTTGTATAAAACCGCGAAAATCCGCAAATTTGCCCTGATATGCAAAAAATTTTGCATAAAATACAAAATATACAAACTCATTGAAGTTATAGCCTGTTTCAATTAGAATTTGAGAAATTGTGAAAGGAGAAAGGATATGAAACCAGAGATTAAAAC
>JALXCE010000332.1:4949-10929 GCA_026991055.1 Caldifarciminota bacterium
CTAAAGAGGTGCTTGAGAGGGATAGTAAGTACGTTTCTCCTGCCTACACGAGGAGCTATCCCTTTGTGATGGCAAGAGGTCAGGGCTCATGGGTATGGGACATTGACGACAACAAATTTCTCGATATGACGGCTGGAATCGCGGTCACCACCACAGGTCATGCACATCCCGAAATAGTGAAGGCCATCTCTGAGCAGGCGTCAAAATTCCTGCACATGGCTGGTGCGGACTTTTACTACGAAAATCAGACCCTCCTCGCGGAAAAGCTTGCAGAGATTGCCCCAGGTGCCAAAAACAGGCGCGTGTTTTTTGCGAATTCCGGTACCGAGGCCAATGAGGCTGCGCTAAAGCTTGCGAGGTACTACACCAAAAGGCCCATTTATCTTGCATTCTACAAGGCATTTCATGGAAGGAGCTTCGGCTCACTGTCACTTACGGCATCCAAGGCGGTTCAGAGAAGGTACTACGCTCCCATGGTTCCTCAGGTTGTCCACATTCCTTTCCCTGATCCTTACAGACCACCTTTTGGTATTCCCACTGAAAAGCTCACGGATACCATTCTTGACTTTATAGAAAATACCGTCTTCCATACCGTTGCACCACCTGAGGATGTGGCGGCATTTATTGTGGAGCCCATTCAGGGTGAGGGTGGATATGTAGTTCCTCCATCAGACTTTTACCCACGTCTCCACGAGCTTCTCAAAAAATATGACATACTGCTCATAGATGACGAAGTGCAGGCCGGCATGGGACGCACTGGCAAGATGTTTGCAATGGAGCATTTTGGAGTTATTCCTGATGTGATCACAGTGGCCAAGGGAATCGCATCGGGGCTTCCGCTCGGCGCTGCAATTTCTAAAACTTCATTGATGAACTGGGAGCCGGGGGCTCATTCTTCCACATTCGGTGGAAACCCGGTTGCAATTGCTGCGGCACTGAAAACAATTGAACTTCTCGAAAATGGACTCGTGGAAAACGCTGCTAAGATGGGTGAGCTCCTCAAGAATGGTCTTAAGGAAATCCAGAAGAAATTTGAATTTATCGGCGATGTCAGAGGGCTTGGTCTCATGCTTGGAGTTGACATTGTGAAAGACCGTGAGACCAGAGAACCCGATGGCAAACTCCGTGACAAAATTGTCTATAAGTGTTTTGAAAATGGACTCCTTGTCTTAGGTGCTGGCGAAAGTGTGGTCAGGTGGTCACCTTCCCTGGTTATCACCGAAGACGAAGTCAACGTAGCACTTGAAATTTTTGAAAACGTTCTGAAATCCATTTAGGAGGTGGAGAAGTGAACAGAATAAAAGTACTGATTCTTGGTGCGGCTGGTAGAGATTTCCACAACTTTAACGTCTATTTTAGAGGCAATGAACAGTTTGAAGTTGTCGGCTTTACAGCCACACAGATTCCAAACATTGACGGAAGAGTCTATCCTCCGGAGCTGGCAGGTGACCTTTATCCGGAAGGAATTCCAATTTACAGTGAGCAGGACCTTGAAAAGCTTGTTGAGGAAAAGAATGTTGATGTCTGCGTGTTTTCCTATTCCGACGTTTCTCATGAGCATGTGATGCACCTTGCGTCAAGGTGCGTTGCGGCAGGTGCTGATTACTGGCTGCTTGGAACAAGGGACACCATGCTCAAGTCCGAAAAGCCGGTGATTGCAGTTGGAGCTGTGAGGACTGGATGTGGAAAGAGCCAGACAACGAGAAGGGTTTCTGATATCCTCCGCGACCTCGGCAAGAAAGTTGTGGTTGTCCGTCATCCCATGCCTTATGGAGATTTGAGAAAACAGGTTGTGCAGAGATTTGCCTCCTTTGAGGACCTTGACAAATATGAATGCACGGTCGAAGAAAGAGAAGAGTACGAGCCACATCTGGAGCGTGGAAATGTTGTTTATGCCGGTGTGGACTATGAAAAAATTCTGAGGCAGGCCGAAAAAGAGGCTGATGTCATCCTCTGGGATGGCGGAAACAACGACATGCCTTTCTACAAACCCGACCTCTTCATCGTGGTTGCCGACCCACACAGACCATATCACGAGCTCACCTACTATCCCGGCGAGGTCAACGTGAGAATGGCAGACATTGTGGTGATCAACAAGATAGACACGGCCTATCCTGAGGATGTGGACACGGTAAGAAACAACGTGAGAGAATTAAATCCGAAGGCGAGAATTGTGGAAGCGGCTTCACCACTCTTTGTTGAAAACGGTGAGATGATTACTGGCAAGAAGGTACTCGTAATCGAGGACGGTCCAACACTCACACACGGGGAAATGTCCTATGGAGCCGGCTATGTGGCTGCAACAAAGTATGGAGCAAGTGAGATAGTCAGCCCTGTGGAGTATGCTGTAGGTTCGATAAAAGAGGCTTATGAAAAGTATCCGCATGTGACAGATGTGCTGCCTGCACTGGGCTATGGCGAGCATCAGTTGAAGGAGCTGGAGGAGACAATCAATAAAGTTCCTGCCGATGTGGTGGTAATAGCAACCCCTGTGAATCTTGGAAGAATCCTGAAAATTAACAAGCCGTGGGTGCGGGTGAAGTATGAGCTTCAGGAGATTGGGTATCCGACATTAAAGGATTTGATAGAGAAGTTTTTCGGGGATTAAGGTTGGGAAAGGGGAAAGGAGGGAAGGGGGCGCGCCGCTTCGCGGCGCGCCCCCAAAAATTTTTATAGCCTCACTTCTTTAAATCTTTATCCAGTCACCAAAGGCTGTAGATAATTCTCCATTCTTCCCGGAACCTTTCATGCCGGCAGGGAACGAGGGGGTGCAATGTGTGATAATTTGAGAGAGGCGAGATTGAGGAATGGGTTTTGCAAAAGAATGTTTTTCACAGGCAAAAATTTACCCTTCCAATGAAAAGTAATCTTCCTCTCCCCGCATAAATTTTTTTTTGCGGGGAGAGGTCAGGTGAGGGGTAACATATTGAATTTTTATAGATTTTAAGCGGAAGGCCCCTCCCTGAATCCCTCTCCCACTTGCAAAGCAAGTGGGAGAGGGAGAGTTTCGTTGTTTTGGAACACAAGCTTAAATAGTCAGGGAACCATTCCTTGTTGTTCTGGAAACAAAAGGTGCCAGTAACGGATACGTTACAATTCACTTAGCCTACTGACTCAGTGTATATGTCCAATCTATTGTTCCCACATCCAAAAAACTTCTTCTCCCCGCATAAATTTTTGCGGGGAGAGGTCAGGTGAGGGGCTACAACTGAAATTTTAAAGATTTTGAGTGAGATTAATCTTATCTAAATACTCGTTCGAAAATTTGGCAATCGAGATTGCGAATCTCAGAAATCAAGCTTCAATTTTCACCATTCTTCCCTAACCCCTCCTTCCTCAAGGAAGGAGGGGAATTTGGGTAAAAGTTTTGGCTCTGCTGGCTTAAGCAAGAACTCCCTCCCTTCCCACTACACTCATGTTACACAAAAGGATAAACAGGAGTTACATTTTTGAAAACCACACAAAATAAAAATGGGGCCGCGCACGAAGTGCGCGGCCCCATCACATTCTTCCTCAAATTTCTCTACTTCTTAACCTTCTCCAGCCATTCGTCGAGCTGAATCTGGAAGTACTCAGGCGGCATGGATGCCCAGTGCTTGTACCAGTTCCATCTCACAAGAATCTCCCTTTGAGCCTCTCTCAATAACCTCTTTGCCTCCTCTGGCTTGTTGTAGAATAGAACTCTGAATCTTCCCTCGTTCATGATGTACTTTTCAAGAGGTATTGAAGGGTCTTTGGAATCGAGCTGGAGAGGATTCTTACCCTGCTTTACGAGCTCTGGATTGTACCTCATGAGTGGCCAGTACCCCGACTTAACCGCCAGCTTTTGCTGCTCTGCACCGTAGGCGAGATCATAACCGTGCTCAATACAGTGTGAGTAAGCAACAATCAAAGAAGGTCCATCATAGGCTTCTGCCTCAAGCATTGCCCTCAGTGTATGGACATCGTTTGCACCAATAGCCACTCTTGCTACATATACGTAGCCATAGCTCATTGCCATCATGGCAAGGTCTTTCTTCGGCAGCTGCTTACCACCTGCGGCAAATTTCACAACCGAACCCATTGGCGTAGCCTTTGACTGCTGGCCACCCGTGTTTGAATAGACTTCTGTATCAAGTACAAGCACGTTGACGTTCTTGCCAAGTGCAAGCACGTGGTCGAGACCACCGTATCCAATATCGTAGGCCCAGCCGTCACCACCAACGATCCAGACGCTCTTTTTAACAAGTACGTCGGCAAGACCAAGAAGGTCTTTGACCTCGGATCTTTCTGGCAGTCTCTTTAAGATTTCCTTTAATTTTGCAACTCTCTTCCGCTGTTCCTCAATTTCCGCTTCGTTGGTCTGCTTTGCGTTCTTAAGTTCATCAACAAGCTGATCGCCAATCTCATGTCTCAGTTTGTCAAGAAGCTCATGAGCATATTCAATCTGCTTATCGAGAGCGAGACGGAATCCAACGCCAAATTCTGCATTGTCTTCAAAGAGTGAATTTGACCATGCAGGCCCGCGACCATCTTTGTTGTAAGTCCATGGCGTTGTAGGCAGGTTACCACCATAGATAGATGAGCAACCTGTGGCATTTGCAATGATCGCCCTATCTCCAAAGAGTGAGCTCATAAGTCTCAGGTAAGGCGTTTCACCGCAGCCCGGGCATGCACCAGAGAACTCAAAGAGTGGTTCAAGGAACTGAACATCGAGAACGGTGTTTACCCTGATTTTCTTTCTGTCAACTTCCGGTATATTCAGGAAGAAGTTCCAATTTTCTGACTCCTGCTCCCTGATAGGCGGCTGAGGCACCATGTTAAGCGCCTTCCTCTCAGGATTCTTCTTGTCGTGTACAGGACATACCTCAACGCAGAGACGGCATCCTGTACAATCCTCTGGTGATACCTGAATTGTGTATTTCAAACCTTTAAACTGTTTGTTGTACTTAACATCGGCGGATTTAAATGTTGGTGGTGCATCTTTCAGTATCTCTGGGTCATAAACTTTTGCTCTGATAACCGCGTGCGGACATATAATTACGCATTTTCCACACTGGGTACAGATGTCAGGTTCCCATTCTGGAATCTCGAGAGCAATGTTTCTCTTTTCCCATTTTGTAGTTCCGCTCGGCCATGTTCCATCATCAGGAAACGCAGAAACTGGCAGCTCGTCGCCTTTGTATTCCAGCATCTTCGCTGTAACTTTCTTCACAAACTCTGGTGCCTCAGGTGGAACCGGTGGCCTCATATGAAGCTTACTGGTAACCTGATTGGGATATTTGACTTCATGGACGCCTTCAACAGCTCTGTCTACAGCTGCGTAGTTTTTCTCGACAATTTCCTTTCCTCTTTTACCCCACGTTTTATTAATGAACTCTTTAATCTTCTTGATTGCCTCGTCCCTGGGGAGAATTCCCGAAAGGATGAAGAATCCGGTCTGCATGACCGTGTTGATCCTTGAGCCAAGTCCAACTTCTTTTGCAATCTTGTATGCATCAATCACATAGAGCTTAAGTTTTTTGTCAATGATTTGCCTCTGAACTTCTGCCGGAAGTTTATCCCAGACCTCATCTGGGCCATAGGGGCTATTAATGAGGACAGTTGCACCTTCTTCCGCCCTGTCAAGCATGTGAATTCTTTCGAGGAATGGGAACTGGTGGATTCCAACGTAACTCGCCTTATTAATGAGATATGGTGACTTAATCGGGTCAGGTCCAAATCTCAGGTGGGAAACTGTGAGAGAGCCAGCTTTTCTTGAGTCATATACAAAGTAACCTTGAGCATAGTTATCAGTTTCGAGTCCGATAATTTTGATTGTATTTTTACTTGCACTAACTGTTCCGTCAGAGCCAAGACCAAAGAAGACAGCCCTTGTTCTTGTGGGTGGCTCAATTATGAAATTGGGATCGTATTCAATGCTTGTGTTGGTAACATCATCGTAAATTCCAACGGTAAAGTGATTCTTGGGGTTGTCTTTTTTCATCTCATCGAAGATACC
>JALXCE010000333.1 GCA_026991055.1 Caldifarciminota bacterium
GGTCTTTATTTTACAGGAAGAGTAGAAAATTCCGTGAAAACCCGCCGATTCAGACAGGACGTGTGGATTTTGCGCGTGTTGAAGGTGGATTTGAGAGCAAGACACTAAAAATGCGGTTTGAAGCTGAAAAGCAGCTATCGAAGTCATATGAGCAGTTTACGAGAGTCTTTGGCAGGGCAAAGGCTAAGTATTCTTTCAACTCCATTGATTTGATATTGAAAGTTGCGGCTGGATACTCTGATAAAAGCCTTTCCTCGCCCTTTGATTTTACCCTGGGAGGACCTTTCACCATGCCCGGGTTCGGATGGCATGAGATCAGAGGTGACAGGTGGATGGGACTTGTGAATTTGATTGCAGCGTACAGCATTTCTGATTCAAAATTTTTCGTAAGGATGGATGCGGCCAAAACCAATCTTACAGGCTCCCTAAAGTACGACGTTGGGATCGGTATAGTGCAGGATGATTTTTACATTGGTGTTTCTACTGTTCCAGGTACAAAGAGGAATTTCAGATTATTTTCAGGATTGAGGAAGAGCCTATGGTAACATTTCTTTTGATATTTTCGTTAATTCATCCGTTAGGTCAGGCAAAGTTTATAAAGGTAACAGGGGTGGTTGGTAAAAAGAAGCTGGTGGTTTATCACTCGGATAAAGAGATTGAGATAGAGAGGATGGATGCGGAGTTTCACCATGTAGGAGACACACTTGTGGTTGAGTTGCATGGAGATCGAGGGGTTGTGATAGGAGGGGCGGGAGCCCTTTTAGGGCTCTCGCCCCTCCCTACAAAAATTCGACTCAAGGCAAAAACCGCGGAGGTGCTGCTTGATATCACCAACCTGCCTGTAAAAACCCTGAAAATAGATGCAAAAGCCTCATTTATAACCATCGTAGATGACTCTACTTCACCAGCTGATACCATCAGTCTCACATTATCCCTTTCGAAACTCAAATATATCGGGGCAGGAATGCGGAAGTGTGAGAAGGTTTTATTTAATTTCAATTCGTCTGTGATTAAACTCCTCTTCTCAGCCCCGAGATGGCAATCATTTGAGGTGGTTTCCACTTTTAGCTCCATCGGTATTTTTGGCAGTATCCCGGTGGTTAGAACCAATGGTATTTTGAACTTCATTCGGGGAAGAAAACCTGCACATGCAGCTTTTACATTAAATTTATCAGGATCACTCAATGTGGTGAAATTGAATACAATCGAAGGACAATAACCCTTTCCAGGATATACCTCCCTTGGCTGGGGCCACGCACTTCGTGCGTGGCCCCAGAAATAATCCATCAAAAGATGTGAGATTAAATAAAACGCAATATTGAAAGTTCGTGTTTGATTATTTAAGAAATTAAAAAAACAAAGGAGGTTACGTATGAAAAAACTGATACTGGTACTGGGAATGGTCTCAATTGTAGCATGGGGATGTTCAAAAACCAGTCCAACCTCTCCAGGTAATGGGGGAAACCCTCAAGTTATCCCCCTCGCAGTAGGCAATTGGTGGGCATATGGGCCAGAGGGTGGAAACGCAACAGATACTTCAAAAGTAACTGCTCATACTTCTTACAATGGTAATTCCGCCTATGTAATCACCTATACAAATCATCCAGAAGATACACTAATAGCTTTTTATGAAGGGGATTTCCTGAAAGCTCTTACCACCGTGGGTACAGATACAACAAGAACTCATATACTGATAAACTACCTAAAACTCCCGCTTCGAGTTGGTGAATCCTGGTTAAGCTATGACACTACTGTTATTTATAACGGTGCTCCATTCAGGGTTGTGGACAGCGCATTAGTTGTAAGTCAAGAAGCAGTAAATGTTCCCGCAGGAAACTTTAACGACGCATACAAGATTAAGTTTACTACAAAAATCATTTACAATGGTAATGTGGTTCGAACCACTTATCGATACGACTTTATTGTTGATGGGATAGGGGAGGTTAAAAATATATCAAACGAAGGCAGAGTAAACGTTTTATATGGATATTACATCCAATAGTAATTGAACGGGAAGGGGGGGTGAACATTGTTTCACCCCCTTTTTTATCTATTGGACAGATCCCCTCACTAAATCGACTTTTTCAGTCATGCGTAAGATGCTCGATTCCGTTCTCCTTGATCAGCACGGTGTCTTCCTTTTTTACGGCTCCGTTGGGAAGCATTAAGGGTGTGTGAATCATGGCAAGTGTCATATTCGGAATGGGGCGCCATGTCCAATGTCTCGTTACAATCGTGGTTATCGGGGGCTCTTCAATCAAAAGGCCCACACCATGAGTATATCCCTTGATATAATAATCGATCAGTCCTGCCTCTTCATAAATTGCCCTTATTTCCGGCTCAATCTGAGAAAATCTTACCCCCGGCTTTGTTATTTCAATGGCCTTATCGTATGCCCTGTTAATGGCATCAACTGCTTTTCTTGATAGCTCATCCATTTCGCCGATAAAGAAACTTCTCGTCATGTTGGCATAATAGTGATCGTAGTCGGTTCCTATTACCACGGTAACAAATTTGCCTTTCTCAACATAAATATCCTTAAACGGCTCTGCATGTATTCGTGGCCCAACCGAGACATAAACGAGAGGCCATTCGCTCCCCTCTTTCATGAGAACATTCTGGACCTCTCTTGCAATATCAAGCTCGCTCAAACCGGGCTCAATGATCTCCCTTGCCCGCTCCATACCCTTCATAGCAATCTGGCCAGCCTTCCTCATTGCTTCAATCTCACATGGGTCCTTTTTCATCCTGAGCTGCATTATGAGAGGCAGCGTATCTTCTATATCGACTCCCATATTCAGTCTTTTAAACAGTTCGTGGAATAGAGTGTAGCTGTCTCTTTCAACTGAAATCTCAAGACCGGCCGACATGTATCCGTTCCTTCTTATCCACGATGAAATCTCTGCCATAAGCTCCTCTACTTTCTGGTATTCCCTTACATCTTTTATCCATGAGCGTTCCATGAATCGTTCTCGCTCATTTTTGAAGACCATCACCCAAGGCTCACCATCCTGCGGGATCATAAGCGCGGGCCTGAGCCATTTTACTCCTGTGAAATAAATGAAACTCGAGACCGTCCTGATAACAGCAACTTCTATATCGTTTTCTCTTAAAAGTTCCTGAAATCTCTCAACCCTCTTTCTAAGAATTTCCTCGTTCTTGCACATTTCCAAAATGTCCTCCGTTTTTCCTAAATTTTAATGTTGTTTACCGGAAAAGAAAATAGTTGATTAATTTAGTCAGGTATATCAGGGTGATTAAAGTCTGTGTAGAAATAAGAAACCTTGAGCAAAGACTGTTTGAGGGATTTCAATCAA
>JALXCE010000334.1 GCA_026991055.1 Caldifarciminota bacterium
GAGGTTTGACTTAATTTTTGGACTGAATTAAAATTTGAGCCCATGAGAAAAAGGATTATCGCAGGAAACTGGAAGATGCATAAAACCCTGGTTGAGGGTCTCGAGCTTGTGGAAGCCCTCAAAGCTGGCTATATCCCTGATGATTATTATGAAGTTGTGGTACATCCCCCTTTTACACTTCTCCATGAAATTTCGAAAGCCCTCGAGGGTAGCGATATCAAGCTCGGTGCACAAAACCTGTTTTATGAAGATGAAGGGGCTTACACAGGTGAAATCTCGCCACTCATGCTAAAGGATGCAGTGGTGGAGTATGTTATCATAGGCCACTCAGAAAGAAGAAAATATTTTCACGAGGACAACGACATAGTGCTCAAAAAGGTTCGTGCAGCCCTGCGGCACGGCTTGAAACCCATAATCTGCGTTGGTGAGACACTGGAGCAGAGAGAGGCTGGTAAAGCAAAGGATGTGGTGGCTGACCAGCTTTCTATACTCAGGGAGATCTCCATTGGCGACATGGAAGAGATTGCTGTTGCTTATGAACCCGTCTGGGCTATTGGTACAGGCAGAACCGCCACTCCAGAGCTCGCAGAAGAGATGCACAAATTTATTAGAGATACCGTAGCAGGGATTTTCAACAGAGATGTTGCCAATAACCTGCCCATCTTATACGGCGGAAGTGTTAAGCCAAACAATGTTTTTGACCTGACTTCGGAAGAGGATATTGATGGTGCACTGGTTGGTGGTGCATCATTAAAGGCCGACAGTTTTCTTTCGATAATCAAGAACGCTGCAAGAAATATTATTTAGGGAGGAGTTTAAATGCTTTATAAAATCCTGATATTAATCTATCTCCTGACAGTAATCCTGATGGTTGTGGTCATTTTACTGCAGGAGCCGAAAGAGGGTGGTCTTTCAACTGGAATTGGTGGCGCTGGTGTAGAGAATATCCTGGGAGTGAGAGGCGCCCCCACGTTCTTCACAAAATTAACAGCAGTTCTGGGTGCCATTTTCCTCACGCTCTCCTTAGTCCTCTCCTTGCTCAACTCTCCTACAGCAAGGACAAAGAGCGTGATTGAGAAGGAGGTAAAGCAGGGACTTAATTTACCACCAATACAAACTCCACAGACTCCACAAAATAAATAAGAAGGAGGATAAACTATGTACGTCGTACTGGAAGCCGGTGGGATGCAGTTTATAGCCAGAGAGAATGAAACACTGGTTATCCCGAAAATAAAAAACGAAGTAGGAGAAAAAGTTACCTTTGAGAAAGTCCTTCTTTATAAGGACGATAATGAAACACTTGTTGGTAAACCTTACCTTGACAACGTGAAGGTTGAGGCCGAAGTTGTGGCCCACAAAAAACTTCCCAAAGTGGTCGTTTTTAAGTTCAAGAGAAGGAAAAACTACAAGAGAACAAAGGGACACAGACAGCCAGTTACAGAGGTAAAAATTACAAGTATAACAAAAGGCTAAACTCTAAAAAGCGAGGGGTGGGATCATGAGGATAGTGAGGAGATTTTGGATGGGGATTTTTTTATTGCTTTTTTGGGGACAACTGGAGTCTGAAACAATTTTCCTCAATGATAAGGCTATTCCCTATGAGCTTGTAATCATAACCAGTGAATCCCTTAAACCTGCATTTACACAATTCTTTAATCTAAAATGGTCAACAGGAATCCCCACAGAGATCGTAACAGTAGAGTGGATTTACCGAAATTTTACAGGTTTTGACAGGCAGGAGAAGATCAGAAATTTCATAAGATACGCGCGGGACAATCTTAACGCGCACTTTATTCTGATTGGAGGTGACGTTGGAATTGTACCCACGAGAACGCTCTACGTGCCAATGAATGGGACGGCTGATGATTTTATACCCGGGGATATTTACTACATGTGTCTTGACGGAAATTTTAACGCCGATGGAGATACGCTTTTTGGCGAACCCGGGGATGAGGTGGACTACACACCCGATGTAGCTGTCGCGAGATTACCATTTAATAGAGCTACTGACGTGGAAAACTATCTTGGGAAAGAGATACGTTATTTATTTCATCCAGGTGATTATCTGAACCGGGTGATACTGATAGGCTCGGATATCACAACACCGGGGAGTGGAGCACAGTTTTGCAGTGAAGTGGAGGATTCATTTCCTGCCAGATTCGAAAAGATCGAGTTCTTTGAGAATGCCAGTAATAACAACGATAAAGATGAAGTCATTGACTCCCTCAATCGAGGAGCAGGATTTGTTTACGGCAACCTGCACGCCCAATCCTTTGATAGAATGCTCTTGAACTTCTCTCCTCGGAGACCTCTTACCAATTTTGACGTGGATCATCGTTTAACCAATGTGGATTTTCCCGGCTTTTACGACATTGTTACCTGTCATATAGGTGGATTTGACGTGGATGCGCTTGCCGAGCATCTCATAAGGGATTCCGCAGGAGCTATCGGCGTATACGCCACTACAAGGCTCAACTATCCTGTGATCACCATCAAGCTTAACAAATACTTTTACAGTTTGCTTTTTCATAGAGGAATAAAAAGAATTGGCGACCTTGATAAAATGGTGCGCTCTCACTTTGCGTCAGATGCTTCAAATTATATAACCTACCGTTACGTTGATTACTCCTATGAAATGTTTGGTGACCCTACTTTAAAGTTATGGACCGGCAATCCCGACTCTTTTTTCATCACTTCACCAGATACGATTATGACATCTACAAGAGTTTTACATATTGAGGTGAGTGATAGTCTGGGTGCTCCTATCGTAGGGGCAAAGGTCGTAGCATACCTCCCTGGAATTTTTATGTCCACAGATTCTACAGACTCGAGGGGTGAGGTTAATTTATCGGTGTTCCCGACCCACCCCGGGAGTTTAAGCCTTTATGTGGAAAAGGACGGGTTTAAAAACTTCATTAAGAATATTGCAATTAAATCCGGTGGAAACAGTTTATCAATTATTTCGAAAACGTTTACACTCACCCAAATCGAGCCTGGAGACACGGCTTCGCTCAGTATACAAGCTGTGAATACAGGCACAAACTCCCTCCCTAGCGTTAATTTCAAAGTAAACACGCTTGATTCTTTTATAACTTTTCTGGATTCTTCTGAGTCTCTAACTAATCTGGCAAGGGGCGACACTATTGATTTGAACAACGCCTTTAGATTCGTAGTTGATAATCAAGCAACCGATGGCTCGAGGATGGAAATTACCATTAAAGGCCTACTTCCCTCGGGTGACACTTTAGTTGTCGATACAGCGGGATTTACCGTAATGGGTAGCATCATTAATCCTCTTTTTGTAAGTGACTCGACCAGAGGAGACACTATTATTTTGAATTTTGGACTTGAGAATCAGGGAAGTGGTTCGGATTGGGCAGTTTTAAGTCTCGATTCTGGTAGATACCGGATTCTCGGTGGCGCTGATACGCTGATTTTAAATCCGGTTTCAGAAAAGGAAACTGGCTACATATTTGGAATTTTACCAGATGCGGATTTTGACAGTGTGATAAATTTCTCGCTTATTTGGCGTGCCGGCGATTATCACTACCAGTTTAAGCTCGGTAATGCTCTGGGAATTGATAGTGTGGTCTCAAAGCCCGTGGATGGAGGAGTTATACTGAGCTGGCAATCGGTCCCCGGGGCTGCCTCGTACGCAATCTATCAGGACAACCCTTTAGAACTTGCAGGAATTAGCCCTATTGCGAGCTGGATTGCTCAAACAGATTCGGTCGCGATTTTTAGAATTGCTGTGGTGGACTCAAATGGATACCGGGGGGCGCTAAGTGTCCCTGCTACAGCCTACCCTCATCTCCCCATCAAAGATGGCTGGCCAGTTTATGTGGAAGGAGGCACCTACACGTCCCCAATAGTCTCTGATTTTGACCCATCGTATCCGGGAAAAGAGGTGTTTATCGCAAGTTTCCCCTACGGATACATTTATCTCTATCATGCCGACGGGACGATAGTCAATGGCTGGCCCATCTTCCTCGATGGCGAGATATGGTCATCACCTGCAGCGACAGACCTGGATGGTGATAGCATCCCTGAGATTGTTGTGGCCCTGCGTTCCAGAAACGAGGTCTATGCGTTCAAATCAAACGGCTCGATTCTGGATGGCTGGCCGGTTCACACATACAGGGGAACTTATTATACCCCGGCAATCGGTGATATTGATGGGGATGGTTCCCCTGAGGTTGTGATAAATGACCAGAGCGCCAACCTTTACGTTTTCAGGGCAGATGGCTCTGGATACGGGGATTCAAGTGGAGTGTTTTTAAACGTTTCCAACTGGTGGTATGCCGGGAGCCCGGTGCTCTTTGACTACAATGGAGATGGCAGGCTGGACATCGGAATCGGCTCACGGGTGAACGGACATCAGGAATTTATCGTCGTTTCAGCAAGTCATGACACGTTACTTGAAATACCAGTGTCAGGCAGAATGGTTAGCGCACCTGTGGTCGGTGAATTCTTGCCGGATTCAACCGGTGATGAAATTTTGATAAATGACAACAACGAGCTCAAATTATATTCGCACAATGGTAACTTACTACCTGGCTGGCCCGTCGAGGGTTTTAGCTCAGCAGTTGCAGCTGATGTAAATTACGATGGTCAACTTGAAATTATCGGTACAACCCAGTCAGGGGTGGCTATTTATAACTCCTCCGGGGAATTGATAATGAGCAAGAATTTTGCTGACCTCGATTATTATCTGAAGTCCCCGGTAATCGCTGATGTGGACAATGACAGAACGCCAGAAGTCCTTTTTGAGAGTTTTATCGGAGCGAGGCTCTATTCGGTGAACCTAAACAGCAGCATTACACATGGATTTCCCTTTAATCTCAAGGAAAATCCGGGCTATTCTGTTCCGTTTATCGAGGACGTGGACGGTGACGGCTTTCTCGATATCGTAGTTGGAAGCACCTTTGACAGTCTCTGGGTGCTTGCAACACCCACACCATCAGATGGATCGCGTGCTCTCTGGAAAACAGAAAAATACGATATTGCAAGAACAGGCTGGGTCAGGTTTATCCCCGTTACAGCCCACGAGAGTAGCGAATGGCGAAATCTAAGATTAACTCCATCCATTACCCGTGGAACCCTATCGTTCAACCCATCTCGAAATTTGAGTGGGCATTTTAAGATTGAATTTTACGACATATCGGGTCGCAGGGTTGCAAGATTTCAATTTTCACGTCCACATCCTGTAAAATTAGAGCTTCCTTCTAAGCTACCGAATGGGATTTACTTTTACAGAATTCAAGTCTCATCACAAACGGCCGAAGGAAAGATACTACTTTTGAGGTAATATGTACGAAGAGATCAAAGAAAAATTCAAAAAATTGGAGGAGCAGCTCCAGGACCCCAAAATCCTCAGTAACCAGGAAAAGTATATAGCTGTAGCCCAAGAATACAAAGAGCTTAAGGAGCTTGTTTCCCTCATAGAAAAGTACGAGAATGCCACAAAAGAACTCGAGAATGTCCGCTCCATGCTGGAGGAAGAAAACGACGAGGAGATGCGGGAGTTTCTGAAGGAAGAGCAGGAGAGACTGGAGCAGGAAATAGAGAATCTGGACAAAGAGATTAAACTCGCCCTCGTTCCAAGAGACCCGGAGGATGAAAAGAATGCGATTGTTGAAATCAGGGCTGGTACCGGAGGTGAGGAGGCAGCGCTATTTGCCCGCGATTTATTCAGAATGTATTCAAAGTATGCTGAAAAGAAGGGATGGAAAATAAGCGTCACGGACCTTCATGAAACACCTCTCGGGGGTTACAAAGAAATTATATTTTTGATCGAAGGGAAGGGAGTTTATGGCCGTCTTAAGTATGAATCAGGTGTACACAGGGTTCAGAGAATACCTGTGACAGAGACAGGTGGCCGCATTCACACCTCTTCTGCTTCGGTAGTTGTCCTCCCCGAGGCAGAGGAGCAGGAGATAGAGATAAATCCAGAAGAACTTAAGATCGAAACCTTCAGGGCAAGTGGACCTGGCGGACAGCATGTTAATGTCACTGATTCAGCAGTTAGAATCACACATATCCCCACAGGAATAGTGGTCGCATGCCAGGACGAGAGGTCTCAACATAAAAACAGGGCAAAGGCACTGAGGATACTCAGAGCTCGATTGCAGGACCTTCACCGCAAGGAACACGAGCGTGAGATTGGAAGCAAACGGAAAAGCTACATCGGCACAGGTGACAGAAGCGAGAAGATAAGAACATATAACTTCCCGCAGAACAGGGTGACAGACCACAGAATAAATCTAACAATTTACAACCTTGAAGGCATCCTCGATGGAGACCTCGACGAAATCCTGGACAAACTTCAGGAAGTTGAACTGGAAAAGAAGTTAAAAGAAGCAGCCACCAACTGAATTTATTTCCACCATTCATTTTAAAAACTGCAAGTGATGGACTAGGTAGCTAATTATGCAGAATTCAGGTCTTACCGTTGATAAATTTAGCTGATAATGCGAAGTTACCCCCTCTCTGCCTCCCCCACGCACGAAGTGCGTGGGGGAGGCGCAGGTGGGGGCCTTTTAAATTTCTTTTGAGCAGGTACAATCTGGTGGAAGGATGGAATTCACTACACAGGATCAATAAATAATGTTTCAGAATTCATATAATTTGAAAGGGGTTGATTGGAAGCCTTAAAATAAGACGCATAGGAGGAATGATATGGCAACAGAAATCGAGATTAAAAAAAGAGTTATAGCCACTGACTGTGGGAGTACTACCACAAAGGCCATATTAATCGGGAAAAAAGAAGACAGTTTTAGATTAATTGCAAGAGGTGAGGCACCAACAACGGTTGAGGCACCTTTTGAGGATGTGACGCGCGGTGTTTTGAACTCCTTCCGTGAAGTTGAAGAGCTTACCGGTATCAAGATTTTAGAGGGCGAAAAAATCATCAAACCTGCCGAAGAAAATGAAGGAGTTGACGCATACGTCTCCACTTCTTCTGCCGGTGGTGGTCTCCAGATGCTCGTCGCAGGAGTTGTTAAGAGCATGACTGCAGAAAGTGCCGCTCGTGCCGCTCTCGGTGCAGGTGCTATTGTTATGGAGGTTATCGCGTCCAATGACGGAAGGATGCCTCATGAGCGTGTGGAGCTCATCAGGAGATTAAGACCAGACATGATTCTTCTCGCAGGTGGAGTGGACGGTGGAACCAAAAAACACGTTATTGAGCTTGCAGAGTTGATTGCCGCAGCAGAGCCAAGACCAAGATTTGGTGTCGGATACAAATTGCCTGTAATTTATGCGGGCAATAAAGATGCAAGAGAAGATATTAAGAAAATTTTAGGCGACAAAGTCGCCCTTTACATTGTTGATAACATACGGCCTGTTCTCGAGCGTGAAAATCTCCGCCCGGCGAGGGATAAGATTCATGAGCTATTTATGGAGCACGTTATGCAGCATGCTCCTGGATACAAGAAGCTCATGAGCTGGACAGATGTGCCCATTATGCCCACGCCCGGTGCTGTTGGACTACTTGTGGAAAAAGTTGCACGGAAAAACAATATCGAGGTGCTCGGTGTTGATATCGGTGGTGCAACAACCGACGTCTTCTCCGTTTTCCAGGGGGTGTTCAACAGGACTGTTTCCGCAAACCTTGGAATGAGTTATTCAATTTCCAACGTGATGGTGGAAGCTGGTATCAAAAATATTTTGAGATGGGTGCCTTTCAAGATTGAGGAGTCTGACCTGAGAAACAGAATCAGGAATAAGATGATTCGACCGACGACCATTCCGCAGACACTGGAGGAACTCATCATTGAGCAGGCAATTGCGAGAGAAGCCTTGAGACTTGCATTCCAGCACCATAAGGCAATGGCAGTGGGCCTTAAAGGTGTTCAGCAGCAGAGGACCATTTCAGATGCATTTGCACAGACCATGACAGGGGAAACCCTTGTTAACATGATGACGCTTGCCCTTATAATCGGCTCAGGTGGTGTGCTTTCCCACGCCCCTCGTCGTCAGCAGGCAGCCCTTATGATGCTTGATGCTTTCCAGCCAGAGGGCGTAACCATGCTCACGGTGGACTCAATTTTCATGATGCCACACCTTGGAGTTCTTTCTACAGTTCATGAGGAAGCTGCGACAGAGGTGTTTGACAGAGACTGTCTTATAAGGCTTGGAAGCTCCATTGCTCCAAAAGGTGTGGATAAAGAGGGCAAGCCCTGTGTAAAGGTGATTCTTGATCTGCCGAGAGGTGAGAAAAAGAAGATTCAGGTCAACTTTGGGGAGCTCGTCAGGGTGCCCCTCGGTGTGGGAGAGAAGGCAAAAGCTACAATCGAGCCCTCAAAGAATTTTGATGCTGGAGCCGGAAAGGGGAAAATTACTGAAACTGAAGTGGAAGGTGGAGTTGTCGGATTAATCATAGACTGCAGAGGAAGACCGCTTCAGATTCCTGAAGACCCCAAAGAGAGGGTTGAAAAGTTATCGAAATGGATTAAAGCCCTGGATGTTTATCCACAGGAGAAATACCAGGAACTTATAGAAAAATGGGCTTAAATTAATTCACTTGCCCATTATCAAAAAACTTGACAACCCCCACTCAGGGATTATATAAATATAAATACACCTGAAAAAACCTCTGAAGGGGGGATGAAGTATGATAAAAGAAATCGGGCCAAATGAGCCTGTGTATGTAATCAGTGTGGCAGCACGACTTGTTGGGTTACATGTGCAAACGTTGAGGTTGTACGAGAAGAAAGGGCTTGTGGTTCCAAAGAGAACAGATAAAAAGACAAGACTGTATTCTTTGAACGACCTTAAAAAGCTGAAGCTAATAAAATACTTAACGCATGAAAAAGGGCTGAATCTTGCAGGTGTCAAAATGGTACTCGAAATGACCGTTGATATAGATAAGGCCCTGGAGGAATTTGAGAAGGATGAGTCTCTATAACATTGATGAAAAATCGCTTGAAATATACTTCAGAGAGATTGCCGACTCTCCTACTCTGACACCGGAGGAGGAGAGGGAGCTTATTATTCGCGCCCAGAAGGGCGATAAAGAGGCAATCGAAAAATTAATATATTCTCACCTCAAGTTTGTGGTGAGCATCGCAAGGCACTACCAGGGTTACGGTGTGCCTCTTGCGGACCTTATCAATGAGGGCAACCTCGGTCTTTTGCGTGCCCTCAAAAGATTTGACCCCAACAGGAAGGTGAGATTCCTATCTTATGCTATCTGGTGGATCCGCCAGGCGATTATGAAAGCCCTAAACGAGCAGTCTCGCCTGATCAAGATTTCTGGCGAGCAGAGGGCAAAGATGAAGCGCATACGTGAGGCGCAGATTGACCTGCTACAGGAAAAGGGAGTGGAACCGACATTTGACGAGATTGCAGAAGAGCTTGGAATTCCTACCGAAGAGGTGAAAAAGTCCTACAGTTTGATAACTTCTGAAGTTTCCCTTGACTCACCTGTTTATCCTGATAATGAGAAGCAGACACTTGTGGATATCGTGAATCAGGACGCCCTGCCATCACCCGAAGAGGCTTACGAAGAGGTGGAGCTTGTTGAAAGGCTCAAAGAGGCCATGAAGGACCTCAGGCCGAGGGATAAGATGATACTTGAAATGTACTACGGACTCGACGATGGGCGACCCAAGACACTTGAGGAAATTGGTAAAAAACTGGGAATTTCCAGGGAGAGGGTGAGACAGCTCAAGGAGCGTGCACTCAGAACCCTGAAGCAAAAACATGGAGAGCTACTTAAAAACCTGATATGATACACATACGCGAGGATCTTTTAATCGAAAAGATAAAAGAATTTTACAAGCCACATCCACGGATAGTTAATGGATTTGGCGATGACACGATCATTCTAAAAGAGATACCTACACAGAATCTCGTTTTCAGCGTGGATGCGACCATCGAAGGCAGGCATTTCTATCCAGATATTCTCCCATACGAGCAGGTGGGGCACAGAGCACTTGCTGGCGCCCTGTCAGATCTCGCCGTCGTGGGTGCTACACCCCTCACTTTTATCGTGAACCTTGAGATACCTAAAAGATTTCCGGAGAGCAACGTTCTGAGAATTTACCGTGGCTTTGAGGAACTGGGAAAGGCATTCTGCATATCTCCTTCCGGAGGCAACATCACCGCTTCTGAAAGAGTTGGACTTGTTCTGACTGTAATTGGCGAAATTCCACGTGATAGAACAATATCACGTAGTCATGCCGAGCCTGGAGACAAGGTTGTTGTTACCGGTGATCTCGGTAGGGTGAGAACGGCTCTAAACATCATCAACAGGCACGAGATCAAAAAGAAAATACCATCTGACCAGCTTGATGAAATACTCGAAAAGTTCTACAAGCCCTGGCCAAAGATCAATTTCATGAAAAAGTTATTTTCGGAGGTGAACATAAACGCATCCATAGACATCTCCGATGGACTCGGCGCAGACCTGTCTCGTATTGCAAGGGCTTCACAGGTGGAAATTGTAATTTATGAGAGGAAGTTGCCTTTTAAACCATACTTAAGAGATGTCGCAAGAATGATTGGTACCCCTCTATTCCAGCTTGTTGTTGGTAGCGGCGAGGAGTACGAGATTGCATTTACATTGAACGAAGAAGAATTTGAGAAATTAAAGAGACTGGGGTATGATGTTACCGAGATAGGCGAAGTTACGCACTCTCCCCATGTAGGGGTAAGGATGGTCAAAGAGGATGGCAGCGAGGTTTACGTGGACAATATAGGCTACGACCATCTGAAGGGATAGAGTTGACCATACGAAAAGCGAATTAAATAATTTTACCATCAAACCACCACAAAGAGAGAGATTTGGATACCAGGAAAAGGGTCAAAAAATTGTGGAGAAAGCTCTCCTCTCTGGAGAGGGTGGGGAAAATCAGCCTGATTTTCATACCCTTATTCCTATTTGCTAAAACCGACACCTACAAGTACACAAATATTGGAAATA
>JALXCE010000335.1 GCA_026991055.1 Caldifarciminota bacterium
TTGTGTAGTTTCTTCAGTTCCTTTTCGTATTTTCTGATTTTCGCCTGATAGGACGATGTCGCAAGGAGAAGGATGAGAATGAGCTTCATGGTAGAATTTCTTCAAATGAGAGATACGAGCCAATGAGACCGATTACGAGGCCTATCAGGACGAGCAAAGGATAAATAAACCAGTGGTCTGGCAGGTGGTAGGACAGAAGGGTCCCGACAAGCACGAGGGAGAGTTTGAGCACAATGGCTGCGAACAAACCACCGACAAATCCATAGAGTGTTCCGTTAATAAGATACGGAATCTCAATTGTGGACTTTGTAGCGCCAACAAGGTCGAGGATTTCGATGAGTTCACGCCTTGAGTTTATTATCAATCTGATGGTCTGATAAATAACGTAGCTTATAGCGAGAAAGAGACCGATTAGAAGCACGATGGAGACAGTGATAAAAAATGCTGAAATCTTTGAAAGTCTTGCGATCCATCCTGTGCCTGCATATACCTCATCCACACCTGGAAGTACCGAAATCTCTTTCACGATATGCTCCATAAGCTCAGGATTTTTCCATGTGGGTTTGAGATGGATAACAAAACTCTCGGGAAAAGGAATATCCTGAAAAACGCTCACCACGTCGCTGTACTCCGGGTAACGATTTTTAAAAATTTTTAGTGCCTCTTCTTTTGTCACGATGTCAATATCTTTCACCCCTGCAAGGCCCTGGATGGTTGAATATAGCCTTTCCTTCATTTCCCGGGGCAGGTCTTCTTTTAGATATACATCAATTTCCACATTCCTCCGCTCTGTCTGGAGTATGCCAAAAATGGTGAGCGATAGGTACAGACTTGCACCAAAAATCAGAATGAGGGTAAAGGAGACAGCCGTTGAAACCCACGCCATTCCTTTAGCAGATTTGTATGCGCCAAGTGCCTCATTTAATATAAAATTTCTCATCGCTCTCAATCTTCCCGGCTTTAAGTGAAATAACCCTCTTTCTCACAACTTTCTCAAGGAAGTTGTAGTTGTGCGTCGCGACAATCACAGTTGTGCCTCTGTCATTAACCCTCTTGAGGATTTTAAAAATTTCCTCAGATGATTCAGGGTCAATATTACCTGTGGGCTCATCGGCGAGAAGAATGTAGGGTTCACGAACAAGTGCACGTGCAATGGCCACTTTTTGTCCCTCTCCACCGGAAAGTTCATTGGGCATTTTCTCCGCCTTATCGGCCATACCCAGCTTATCGAGGACTTCTATAGCTTTTCTTCTGGCGTTTCTGGGAGACTCGCCTGTCACTTCGAGGGCAATTGAAATATTCTTCAAAACATTTCTATCAAAAAGTAGCTTAAAGTCCTGAAAAATTACTCCAATCTTGCGCCTTAAGAAGGGTATTTCGTCTCTTGAAATAGTATCCGATGAGTAGCCAAGAACACTAACTCTGCCGGAAGTTGGAAATTCTTTGAAATAAATGTGACTTAATAATGTGGTCTTTCCAGCCCCTGTGGGACCGATGATGAAAACAAATTCGCCTTTGCCAATACTAAAACTAACATTTTGAAGTGCATACCAGCGATTCTGGTAGATTCTCGATACGTTCTGAAATTCTATGTAACTCACCCAAGGATTTCCTCTGCTTTCTTAACTATACTCTCGTGGTCAAGCCCGTAGTGACGATAAAGGGCCTCCGGTGAACCGGAACGTCCAAAAACGTCGTTTAAAGCGACGATTTCGAAGGGATTTGTGTATCCTGCCTCGAGCATCCTGAGTGAGAGATTGGCACCAAGTCCGCCCCACTTGACGTGGTCTTCAATAACTACGATTGCCCTGTAATCCTTGAGCTCCTCAACTGTCTCATCTTTAATGGGCTTGATGGTCAAAAAATCGTACAAGCCAACTGAAAATCCTTTACTCTCGAGCACTTCGACGGCTTTAATTGCCTCGTGCATGGTGTAGCCATAGGAAACAAGGGCGATGTCTTTCCCTTTTTTAAGCTCTTTGATTTCACCAATGTTGAAATGGAATTTATCGTTATAAATAACTGGAGCTGTGGGCCTGATGAGCCGCACGTAAACAGGCCCATCGTACTCATACGCAGCCTGCAGCACAGACTTGGTGGCATAGTAGTCCGAAGCAGAAAGAACTACCATGCCAGGGATTGCACCCATAAGGGCCACATCCTCGGTCATCTGGTGGGATGCCCCATCCTCGCCGGTAGCGATTCCTGCATGGGTCGCAACAATTTTGACGTTAAATCTTGCATAAGCAATGGAAAGTCTCACCTGATCATAGGCTCTTCCGGCGGCAAAAACTGCAAATGTGGAGGCAAATGGAATTTTACCTGTTGATGCAAGGCCGGCGGCCACTCCCATCATGTTCTGCTCCTGAATGCCAAATTCGAAGTGCCGCTCGGGGAATTTCTCTTTGAACATCTCGGTGTAAGTGGATTTTGCGAGGTCGGCCGCGAGTGCTACAACTCTTTCATCCTTTTCCCCGATCTCTATTAAAAATTCACCGAAAGCCTTGCGAAGGGATTTTTTCTCCAACTCAGTCCTCAATTATTTCCACATTGGCACGTGGCACAAGTACCCTCGTTCCGTCATCAAACTCGAGCTCGAGGACTCTGACCTTTGCCTCTGTCTCAATCACCTGAAGCTCCGCGGGTAGTGCGGTTACTCTACCAATTTTGCCAAAGTAGGGCTCGCGGATGACACGCACATGTGTTCCAATATCCAGTCCTGCCGCAATCTCCTCGTGGTCCTTTTTCAAATCTTCTGGATTGGCCCCAGGAGCGATTATTTCAGGTCTTATAACACCCGCCCTGATCTGGGTAGCTCCGTTGATTGAAACCTTCTTCCCCTCTATGCTCTTCAGCAACTCAAACGTTCTATGCGCCATGGAAATTTTCCCAAAGCCCTCCGTAATGATGAGCGTGATGCCTTTCTGCTCCGAGCCGGTAATAGCCACACCAATGTCGTATCCAAGGAAATCGCGCAGGTTTTTATCATCAATGCCTCCTACAACGATTCCGGCTGCACCGACCTCAACTGCCATTCTCAGGGCATCGGCTGTTACAAAAGCACCACCAACAATCACCATATCTTTGTCATCCGATGTAATTTTATCGGGGGTCAGGGTATCATCAGGGGAGCTTGCCTTAATTTTGAGATGGCCAATCCTTTCGCCACCTATACCAAAAATGCCCTGAACAAAGGTGGCGATCGTTTCGATAACCACGCCCTCGTTGGGAATCACATCCACAACTTCACCATCAATGTATGCAATAACCTCGACTGGAATGGGTGGCTCTTCGATAATTACCTGTCCCGTGACAT
>JALXCE010000336.1 GCA_026991055.1 Caldifarciminota bacterium
TCCACCCAGGGTGGGGGAGTGTAAATAGGGCTGGTTTTGTTATCTACGGTTGAAATTTTAAAGGACTCTGTGGAGTCCACAGGTGAAAGTGTGTCCGATGACAGCACTCCTCTGTTTTCCCATTTTGTTCCTACCACAGAAATTGCGGCGATCATAACTGTGTCTGTCCGTGTTATTCCCTCAAGCCATATCCTCGCATATTTAATAAGTCTCCAGCTTGGATCACCGATAGTTTGATAAACACCGGTTTCCCTTAGAGGAATCAGGTAGTGCTTCCATCCGTTGTATTCGTAGCCGTAGCGGTTAAGAAAAGCCGTATCACTCAAGTCTATTGTATATTCAAAATAGTCGTTTGCTGTGTTTAATACTCCGTCTCTATCGAGGTCTTCAGAGTCTCTTTGCCGGTTACCCTCAGTTCCATCGACTTTTGAGTAATCGTGGGGATTGGATGAATCATAGTAATAGTCATCGTTTCCATCGTCTCTTGAGCCGGAGTTCCAGTTACTGTCCCGACCACGCACCATATCAAGTCCCACATCCTCGGAATCTGCCTCAAAAATACCGTTATGGTTCAAATCCTCGTCTGCTATTGTGTCAGGAGAATAGCTCTTTATCCTCCCGGCACGATCCCTCCAGATGGAATTTTCAGATATATTTTTGCCAAAGTCTATGTGAAGTTTGAGGCTATCCCCTCTTACGACAACTTCGAGATATTCCTTTTTCTCATAATCTTCGCCGTCTCTCGAAAGTAAAGTATTAAGACTTGCCCATGCAGAGTCCGGATGGGCACGGGTAATTTGAGGGATGATCATCAAAACAGGTAGGTACTCATCCCGGGTCTCATCATTTATATTCGGGTAAACATCGCCTTTTTTCACCATGTCAACCGGTGTCGCCCAGATAAGGCCATCGGCGAGGTCTGCCGTGTCGGCACTGGCAAAGCCCCCTGTCTGGTCAGGATACATGGGAATGCTTCCGTAAATCCAGAAAAATCTGTTTATAGGAAAGTCAGCCGCATCCTTAATGCCCTCCATATCGTCGAGATAAGCCTTCCCAAGTGTGTTGGGATTCGGGAATGAAGTTGCCACCTCTCCGTTCCATTCAATATGAGAGGGTGATTCGACATTTATGAGAGGCAGTTTGTTTAAAAGCTTTGAGAGGAACATAAAGTCGAAGTTCATTTTGAAATCAAGACCACCGAGGAAGTTCCTCAAAGGTTCCTCCCCAAGCCTTGGTTTCCTCTCCTGGGTGGCCTCACTCCTTCCAAGCCATGTGGAACCGATCTTCAGGTGTGGCCCAAAATCATACTCAAACCTTGCTCCCCAGAGTGACCTCTGTTTTACTGAAAACAATGGAGCAGTCTCGTAGGTGATCTCGACGTCGGCCCCGGGAGTTAAAACGGACGTGTTTGTTATGGTGAGTATTCCGAAATCGTAGTCAATGGTATAATCTCTGCCCCTCTGGAGCCTTTGACCATTTACGATAACGACCTCACTACCTTCCAGTACGTTCAAACCGAGATTGTAAACTTTGGATGCGCGCGCAGTTTTTATAACGAGTACGTATTTTTTCCCTGCATCGGCCGGGGGCCTCGGATTCCAGTAAAAAGAGGAATCTGGACTTTCGAGCACCGTGTCAGCAAAGGGTAGAGGATTGGGGAAGGCAAGAATTCCGTTTTCTTCGTCCAGAATAACAAATCCTCGATTTGTAGTTCTATCAACCTTCCCATCGCCGTTTGCATCGAGCCCAAGAATCTGAAGGTACGTTTTGTTGTTTTCTCCGGACCTCAAAATTCCTGATGAATCCCTGTAAATTGTCAGGTCCAGCTGATCCGCTGATATGTTTAATTGCCCAAGATTGTAGTAGTTCTTGAGGTCGTAGTTCCATATCTCGAGATATGCCGAATCCTGGTGAGTTACAGGATGAGGATTGAGAGAATCCCCGGGGAAGTAAATGGTCGGTGGCTTGAGAATTTTTAAGACTATCCTCGCGGTATCCTGCAGATTGCCCACTGTATGACCTGAAGGCGTCTGGTAGGCGATACCGAGCTTTTCCCCGTCTTCAAGGGGTGTTTTCAAAACAAGCAGTCTCGTCGCAGGGTTGTAACTAAAATCCTGCCCACTGTGGAGCTCAAAAAACTTACCACTAACACTGTCAATGGAAAGGTCAGGGGTGTAGGAACCAGTTGGGTAATAATACATAACCCCGTTGATAGCCCCCTGCTGGGCATCATTTGTAGGGTCATTGTCATCGAGGAAAACCCTCAGATTTGTTATTCCTTCAGGGTCGTAAACGTAGAAAAATTTGTGTTTGATATAGTTGATCGCGTATATAGCCGTGGATTCCACTGCGGCACTGGAGCGAAAGGTCCTTGTCTGGGATTCTCCCTGCTCGCGTGTCGCAACAAAAGTTGCAGAGAGCCCGCCAAGCTGGAACACAGTTTTAATACCAAAGAGCCCTTTCTTGACACCTCCAGGGAAGTTTACAAGCTGAGAACCACTCATACTTAACTTCGTGTCTCCGGCTTCAATCAGCTTTACTACGTCGTCATCATCTCCCTCAAATTTCAAAACGACCTTATTTTTAAGCTTATTTTCGCGTCTTGAGTCGTGGTCAATCTCAACCTTTATCTTCTGTCCTATCGTGCCCTTTAGTCGGACGTTGAGTTCCTGATTCATGGTGAGCTGTGGAAAATGAGAAACCCGAGCCATCTCGGTCTGCCGGACACCTGTTGTGTAGTTGCTTGTCCCGCCAAGGGTTATTTTCTGGGTCCCTTCGATCTGCAATTTTCCACCCTCGCCGATGAAACTCAGTCCGCGAGGAAATTTTATTGGAATATCAATGTCAGGAATCAAACCTGCTCCACCGGTCTGCGAAGCACCAGCGTACGAAGATTTTATGGTAGAATAAATAGGGCCAAGTAAAGCCTGATTTAGCCGCTCCTCGAGATAGCTGGAGAGTGGTGAAATCATGAGTCCGCCGTAAGGACTTCTACCCAGCACTTTCGTCTCGTATACAAATCCTGTTGTGGGGTCAAAATAGGTTGAATCCCTCAATCCAGAGCTCTGAAGGAGAGCATCATAGAGGGACTCTGCCTGTACGGCTGAAAAGAGAAACAGAAATATGAGAAACTTCTTCAATGGGGTTAATTCACCTCCGCGAAGTGCATTTCTTAAATTATACATTAACCCCAAACTTTTTCGATAGGCACCTCACTGGTGCGAGGGGCGGGACTTGAACCCGCACGGGAAATCCCACCAGATCCTAAATCTGGCGCGTCTGCCTATTCCGCCACCCTCGCA
>JALXCE010000337.1 GCA_026991055.1 Caldifarciminota bacterium
TTTGGAATGCTCACAATCGGCTTTGCTATCCATCCAGAATGCATCCCGATTAGTGTAACAACAAGGGCAATAACCGAGTTAACGACGATAGAAATCACAAGGGCACCTTTGATTTTCTTTGCCACAAGAATGGACGTGATAAGCAGACCGGTGAGGAAAAGTATCGTTTGAACGTTAAAACCACCAAAGGCAACCACAGTGCCAGGTCCATTTTTAATAAACCCCACCTCAGCCATTCCGATGAGAGCGAGGAAAAGACCAATTCCAGATGCAACCGCATATCTCAGGGACGCAGGAACCGCGTTTACCACCCATGTTCTGACCTTTGTGACCGAAAGGATAATAAACACTATTCCGGAGATAAACACAGCCCCCAGCGCAGTTTGCCACGGAACTTTCATTCCGAGAACCAGTGTGAATGTAAAGAACGCGTTGATTCCCATGCCAGGGGCGAGGGCATAGGGAAGATTTGCATACAACCCCATGAGAATGGACGAAATAGAGCTAACAATGACCGTGGCGAAGAGCACACCGGAGAAGTCCATACCGGTCTTGGAGAGTATCATGGGGTTGACCACAATGATATATGCCATGGTGAGGAATGTGGTGACACCGGCGAGTATTTCGGTTTTTACATCACTTCCTCTTTCCCTCAACTTGAAATACTTCTCCATAAATAACCTCCTTTTTGGTTAAAAAGGGCGGGCGCGCCCCTGCATCCGCAGGGGCGCGCCCGCCTCTTCCATAAACTCTCTCCTTTCCTCTACTTACCCTTTAATACCGCCACACACTTGGGACACAGGTCCGGATAATCCGGATCCTTACCTACTTCCTCATGCCAGACCCAGCATCTGGCACACTTCTTACCCTTTGCATGTGTGACACCTATAAAAATTCCATCTTTCTCATAAGTCACTTCTGCATCTGGCTCCTTAGATACAAGCTCCACCTGGGATACGATAAACAGTTCTGGCAAAAGGTCCCTGTATTTTTCAATTACATTCCTCTCCTCTCCATCAACCTTCAGGAGAACCCTTGCCTCAAGCCTGTCGGAAATGATTTTCTTCTCCTTCCTCGCAATTTCCAGTGCGACAAGTACCGCATCTCTCACCTCGAGGAGTTTCTCAAACTCTGATGCAAGAGTTTCATTTAACCATTCATCACGGTTGGCAGGCCAATCGGCGAGGAATACGCTCTCCTCATGCTTACCCGGCAAATACTGCCATGCCTCTTCCGTCGTAAACGAAAGAAGTGGGGAGAATGTGATAAGCAGAGTTTTCAAAATCTCGTAAAGGACAGTTTGCGCTGATCTTCTGCCCTTCGATTCCTTCCCCCACGTGTATAGCCTGTCCTTAAGTACATCGAGATAAAAGGCTGAAACATCAACCACGACAAAGTTGAAATATCTGTGGAACACCCTGTGGGTTTCGAAGTTGTCATAATGCTTATCAATCTCTCTCTTCAGGGTCTCGAGCTTGTGGAGCATAAACTTATCAAGAGGCATCAGCTCCTCATAGGGCAGGGAGTCTTTCTCAGGATCAAAATCGTAAAGATTGCCGAGAAGGAATCTATAGGTATTCCTGATCTTCCTGTAGCTGTCAACCATCCTCTGCAAGATTTCTTTGCCGAGCTTGACGTCTTCTGTGTAATCAACAGATGCGACCCAGAGTCTCATTATGTCGGCTCCATACTTCTCAATAATTTCGTCAGGATGGATGACATTTCCGAGGGATTTGTGCATGGTTCTACCCTGCTCATCGAGCACCCAGCCATGAGTTACAACAGCCCTGAATGGAGCCCGGTCTCTTTTAGCAACTCCAAGCATCAGGGACGCATTAAACCATCCTCTGTGCTGGTCAGAGCCTTCAAGGTAAAGGTCAGCAGGCCACCTGAGACCTCTTGATTCTTTCAAAACAGTCAGGTTGGACGCTCCAGAATCAAACCAGACGTCTAAAATATCCATTTCCTTGTCAAACTCTGTTCCACCGCATTTGGGACATTTGAATCCCTCGGGGAGGAAATCCTCCACAGGATGTTTGTACCAGGCATCCGAGCCCTCTTTTTCAAAGTAATCTGCAACATTCCTTATTACCTGAGGGTCAAGAATCACATGACCACACTTTTTACAGTAAAGAGCAGGGATATTGACACCCCAGGCCCTCTGCCTTGAAAGCACCCAGTCTGGACGCTCAGAAACTGAGGCATAAATTCTATTTTCACCCTCTTCGGGATGCCATCTCACATTCTTAATCTCATTTAATGCCTTCTTGCGAAGATTATTGTGATCAACTGAAAGGAACCACTGGGTTGTGGCCCTGAATATAAGCGGACTCTTACATCTCCAGCAGTGCGGGTAGGAATGGATAATTTTTCCAACCTTAATGAGGGTGCCGTTTTGTTCCATAATTTCTAAAACCTTTTTACCACCCTCATCAATGGAAAGCCCAACAAACGGTTCACCGGCCTCCTCAGTAAATTCACCCCTCTCATTTACCGGTGAGAGCACCCCAAGACCGTATTTTTTACCAACCTCAAAGTCCTCTTTACCGTGTCCGGGGGCCGTGTGTACGATACCGGTTCCCTCTTCTTCTGTTACAAATTCCGCAAGTACTGCCGGGGATTCTCTTTTAATAAATGGATGCCAGAAAACAGTTCCTTCTATATCAGCACCTTTGACTTTTTTAATTATCTTGATGTCTTCCCAGCCAAATTCCTTCAAAACACGCTCTAAATGTGGCTCTCCAACCAGGTATTTTGTTCCTTCATATTCGAAAACGACATAAGTAAAATCAGGATGGAACATGAGTCCGAGGTTAGAAACTATAGTCCAGGGTGTGGTTGTCCAGACAAGAGCATAGCCCTCATCTCCATCAAAGAGATTGGCCTTGTCCTCTTTTACTTTCATGCGGAACCAGACAGAGGGGGATTCCTTTTCCTTGTATTCTATCTCAGCAAGTGCGAGTGCAGTCTGGCATTTTGGGCACCAGTGAATGGTCATCATGTCGCGGTAAATATATCCCTGCTCCACGAGATCGGCGAAAATTCTGAGCTCCTCACTTTCGTATTCAGTTGACATGGTAAGATAAGGGTGCTCCCAGTCTCCTAAAACTCCCAGTCTCTTGAATTCTTTTTTCTGAACCTCAACCCAGTATTTTGCAAATTCGCGGCACTTTTCTCTGATCTTAATCTTGACCTCAGGTTTCTTGAGCGCGGTCCGGTCCTTAAGCAACTCTTTTACTTCCTTATCCTCCTGTGTGACCTTGTTCTCTATGGGCATGCCGTGATTGTCCCATCCCGGGACATAAGGCGTCTTGTAGCCCTTTAAGTGTTTGTACTTAATGAAAAAATCTTTGAGAATCTTGTTTAAAGCAGTCCCGAGGTGAATATGCCCGTTAGAATAGGGAGGTCCGTCGTGAAGGATGTAAAGCTCTTTTCCTTCTCTCTTTTTGAGCATTTTGAAATAGAGTTCCTCGCTGTCCCATCTTTCGATAAAGCCAGGTTCCTTTTTGGGAAGATTGCCCCTCATGGGAAATTCTGTACTCGGCAAATTAAGGGTTTTCTTATAGTCGCTCACTTTTCCTGCCTCCTTTTATTTGATGATAAAATAGATGAAGTAAAAAAGGACACCAATTAGCATGGAAACGCCCACAGGAACACCGGAGGATTCTGAAACTGTTCCTGTGTCAAGATTATGAACGGTTTTAACGTCTTTCATGGCTATTGTGTCAATTTTTGTAACTTCAATGAGTTTTGCGAGCTCAAGTGTTTTATTTTGTTTGATCTCTAAAAATAATCGGAGCCTCAGGCTCCTTTCAAAATCGGGCTTTTTAAAAATACCTCTATAAATTTTTCTGTAATCCAGGCTGTAACCATCTACACTGTATGAAACCACAACAGGCGAAGACTCAGCAACTGAAATTCCCTTCTCTTTTAGTATTTGAAAAAGCAAGCCTTTAACTATTCTGTTGATGGTCGGATTACCTGATGAATTTGCCCTGATCTCGACTTTTTGCTGGTGAATAACCGAAACAGCGCTAAGCAGCTCGGGACGCAGAGAATTTTTAATGAGCCTGGTATCGCTAACGTGACTAAAAGATAAAAGCCCTATTAAAAGTAAAAACACGCTTAAAAATTATAATGCAACTCCCCAACCTGTCAACGCTTATAGGAACTGCACGAAAATGTTCCCCTGATTTTTTTTAGCTACAAGTGAATAGAGCAAGCAGAAAAGTGAGTTTAAACAAGTTTCTCCAGACATGACAAGCAGCAAAACTCCCTCCCTTCCTCTGGAAGGAGGGAGGGTTGGGGTGGAATGGGAAAAATTAATTTAACGAAAGTATGCAAGCACAAACAGGAATATAGTTTCCTGGATATTTAAAGAGTGTTAAACTTACCCCATTCTCCCCTGCTCCCTTTTTCCCGCAGAGAAGGAGGGGGAATTTACGGCTGATCTGCGGTAATTGATGACGATTATCTTTTAAAGGTGACAACTTAAATTTAGGATTTTTCAAACAGGCTCTCTGCGGTTGGGCCTGTTCGAAAATTCCCGAGCGTAAAATACTCCTCTCCCCGCATAAATACTTGCGGGGAGAGGATAAAAGGAGAGGGGCTACATATTTCAAATTTTTTGCATAAAATATACGATCAGTCTTACTTGCTTACCCAGAGACAGAATGTCTTTATCTCAAATTTTAATTTTCAAGCGGAATGCCCCCTCCCATAACCCTCCCCCACTTGCTTTGCAAGTAGGGGAGGGAAACTTGGTATAGTTGTTTCTGAAATGTGGATATAGAGAATGGATTTTCAAACAGGCTCTCTGCGGTTTGACAATGGAAAGTGGAGATTTTATAATGGTTTACGATGATTAAGGCAATTGTTTTTGACCTCGATAATACACTTGTTGACTTCATGAGGATGAAGGAGGAGGCAGTGAATTCCGCCATAGAGGCCATGATAGATGCGGGCCTCAACATGACCAAGGAAGAAGCCCACAAAAAGATTTTCGAAATTTACGATCGGGAAGGCATTGAGGACCAGCAGGTGTTTAACAAATTTCTGATGGAAAATTACGGTTACATTGACTATCGAATCCTCGCCGCTGGCATTGTTGGTTACAGACGGGCAAAAGAGGCAGCTCTCGTGCTCTATCCCCATGTTCAGTACACACTTATGCAACTCTTGAGGAGAGGTTTGAGACTTGCTGTCGTCTCAGACGCTCCAAGGCTCCAGGCATGGACGCGACTCGCTCAGGTTGGTCTCCATCACTTTTTCGAAGTGGTCGTTGCATTTGAAGATACAGGTGAAAGAAAACCTTCACCTAAACCATTTAGATTTACGCTCGAAAGGTTGGGGCTTGAGCCCCAAGAAACCATCATGGTAGGTGACTGGGCCGAAAGGGACATAACAGGGGCAGCCAAGATAGGGATGATAACAGTATTTGCTCGATACGGCGACACATTTGGAACGGTCAATTCCGGCGCAGATTACGAAATAGACGACATCATCGAGCTTTTAAATATAGTTGATAAATACCAGCAGGATACAGGAAAATAAAAACCCTGCTCAATATTCCCGGCGAAGAGGTGGAATTTGAAGGCTTCTGATATTGTTAAAAAATTTGGTGGAAATCTGTTTGGTAATGAAAACGTTGAAGTTGAAAGGGTAGAGCCACCGGAAAATCCCCAAAAAGATGCCATTGTATTTCTCTTTGATCCCCAAAAGGCTGAGGAATTGCCCGAAAAATCCATAGGTATTCTCGTAACAAGCTCAAAACCCCAAAAAGACGTGGCATCTGCCTACATTATTGTAGAAGACCCAAGGAAGTATATGGTGGACGTACTCTCTCTTTTCACCCATGAGACTGAGCTCCCCGCGGGAATTTCAAAACTTGCCATTGTTTCATCCACTGCCAGGCTGGGCCCTGACGTGACTGTCGGTGCGTGGACATTTATTGGGAAGAATGTAAAAATTGCTGACGGCACCATCATTTTCCCGCACGTGTTTATTGGTGATAACGTAACTATCGGGAAAAACTCTAAAATTTATCCTTTTGTCTATATAGGGCCTGACACCATTATAGGAGACCGGGTGGTCATTCATGCGGGGACAAAAATCGGAACAGACGGCTTCGGCTTTCTTAAGACTCGTGAGGGATATCGTAAGATTCCTCAGGTGGGACGAGTGGTTATTGAAGATGATGTTGAGATTGGTGCAAACTGTGCAATTGACAGGGCCACTATTGGAGAGACGAGGGTAGGCAAAGGGGTAAAATTGGATAACCTCATTCAAATAGGGCACAATGTGCAGGTGGGTGAGCATACGGTTATGGCGGCTCAGACCGGGATTGCAGGAAGCACTAAAATCGGGAAATGGGTCATGATGGGCGGTCAGGTTGGCGTGGCAGACCACCTTGAAATCGGTGACAAAGCGATTATAATGGCCAAGTCTGGCGTCTCTAAATCTGTTCCACCCCGGAAAATTTATGAAGGATACATGGCAAGGGAAAGAAAAGAGTACCTCAAATCGAGGTCTCTTTTGCTTAGGCTCCCCGAGCTTTTCGAGAGACTTAAAAAACTGGAAAAGGAAGTTTTTAAAGATGAATCAAAAAACACTGAAAAGTGAAATTCAATTTGAAGGAGTTGGACTTCACTCTGGTGAACTTACAAAAATAATACTTCTTCCTCAGGAGCCAAACACTGGCATTGTTTTTGAAACAGAAGGGGTGAGAATCCCGGCAAATGTGGACTATGTGGCCCAGACCACCCGCAGCACTGATCTTGAGAAAGATGGTAAAAAAGTGCGCACCGTAGAGCACCTTCTCGCTGCTCTCCTTGGCATGCAGGTGGATAATGTCCTCATCAGAGTGGAAGGCCCTGAGGTTCCTGCACTCGATGGCTCCGCTTATCCCTTTGCAAAAGCCATATACAAAACAGGAGTAACTGAGCAGGATGCCCCACCCAGATTTATCAGGCTTGCTGAGCCATTTATTAAGGATTTTGGTGGAGAAAAGCTGATTGCACACCCGGACAAATCGTTCAAAATCAGCTTTGCCATTGACTACAACGACAAGGTCATTGGTAGACAGTTCAGGTCTTATGAAATTACCCCTGAAATTTTTCTAAAAGAGATTGCACCTGCAAAGACCTACGTCTATGAAAAAGATGTCAAAAAGCTTCTCGAAAGTGGGTATTCAAAGGGAGGTTCTCTCGAGAATGCCATTGTCATTACAGACGAAGGGATTAAAAATCCGGAAATTATGACCTTTGAAGATGAACCTGTAAGACACAAGATCCTGGACCTTATGGGAGATCTTGCTCTTCTTGGAAATGGACGAATAATGTTTTCAGTGTACGCTGAGAAGACAGGCCACAGGCACCACGTAGCGTTTGTTAAGGAACTTAAAAAATTTCTGATCGGTGGAGACCCACTAACAATAGACGAAATACTGAAGTTTGTTCCCCACAGGTATCCATTCCTCCTTATAGACCGCATCCTTTCACTTGAGGACGACAGGGTCGTAGCAATTAAAAATGTAACCTACAACGAGCCTTTCTTTGTCGGCCATTTTCCTGTGGAGCCCGTGATGCCGGGGGTTTTGATCATCGAGGCAATAGCTCAGGCAGGCGGATTTATGCTCCTTTCTCACATAGAAGATAGAGAGAATAAGCTTGTGTTTTTTGCGGGTATAGACAACGCGAGATTCAGACGCCCGGTAAAGCCCGGGGATCGGCTTGTAATTGAGGCAATACTCACAAAGAAACGCGGCAGCATTGTAAAATTCAGGGGAGTTGCAAGGGTTGACGGCCAGGTGGTAGCAGAGGCAGAGCTTATGGCAAGTATTGTTAAAAGGGAGAAAAACTCATGATTCACGAAACGGCAATTGTTCATAAAAACGCTGAAATTGACCCTACAGTGGAGATAGGACCTTACACCATAATCGGCCCGGATGTAAAAATCGGGAAAGGGACTGTGATCGGCTCATCGGTAAGAATCGAGGGAGACACCCGGATCGGAGAAAATAATAAAATCTATCACGGAGCTGTAATTGGTCTTGATCCCCAGGACTATGCATTCAAAGGTGAGAAATCCGGTGTTATTATCGGGAATAACAACATAATCCGCGAGTACTCTTCCATCCATAGAGCCACAGGTGAGGGAAATTACACCACAGTTGGAGATAACAATTTCATTATGGCCTATGCCCACATTGCACACAACTGTCAAATCGGCTCGAATATTATTATTGTGAATGCGGCACAGCTCGCAGGGCACGTGATTGTTGAAGATTTTGCCTATATTTCAGGGCTCGTGGGTGTCCATCAGTTTGTCCGAATCGGGAGATACTCCCTCATTGGAGCCAATTCTAAATTGGTTCAGGACCTTCCACCCTTTGTAATTGCCCAGGGGGTCAGTGCGAGAGCAACAGGTATAAATATTGTGGGCTTAAAAAGAAAGGGCTTCGATTACTCTCGAATCAGAATAATAAAAGAAATCTATCGCATATTTTTCAGGTCAAACTTAAACACCAGCGAGGCACTTGAAAAAATTCTCGAAGAATTTCCAGATAGTCCCGATGCCCGCGAGTTTGTTGAATTTGTAAAAAATTCCAGGAGAGGAGTTTTGAAAAAGAGCGATGAGTAGAAAACTGAGGGTTGGCGTCATTGGAGTAGGTCATCTTGGATTCCAGCATGCGAGGATATTTCATCAGATTGAAGAAGCTGAGCTTGTGGGTGTTTTTGATATCAATCGGGAGCGCTCGGAATTTGTCGCAAAGAGGTGGAAAACCCGTGCTTATCCCGATATGGAGAGCCTGTTTAAGGATGTGGATGCAATAAGCTGCGTGGTCCCAACAAGTGCCCATTTTGAGGTAGGGAAGAAGGTCATCGAACACGGACTGCATCTCTTCCTTGAAAAGCCGATGACTGAAACTGTTCAACAGGCAGAATCACTTGTAAATCTTGCAAAAGAAAAGGGCGTTAAGCTTCAGATCGGGCATATAGAAAGGTTTAATCCCGCTGTGCTGGCAGTACACGAGCTTATTAAATCACCTAAATTTATCGAAAGTCATCGTCTTGCACCCTTTAATCCACGGGGTACTGATGTGGATGTGGTGCTCGACCTCATGATTCATGACCTTGATTTGATACTGTACTATCTTGGGAAAGAACCCGTCAGAGTCGAGGCTGTGGGGGTGCCTGTCATTACAAATAAGGTGGACATTGCCAATGCGAGGCTGGAGTTTGACAGGGGAGAGATCGCCAATGTGACTGCTTCCCGCATATCCATTGAAAAACTAAGGAAAATTCGCATGTTCCAGAAGGACATGTACATCTCGATTGACTATCTCCACCGAAGTGTGGAGTTTTACAGAAAGTTTGGTGACGAGATAATCCCGTATTTCCCCGATGTTAAGCAGGAATTGGAGCCGCTTAAACTCGAGCTTGAAAGCTTCGTTTCAGCGGTTTTGAATGACGAGGAGCCTCCTGTAACAGGGATGGATGGCCTACGAGCACTTCGCGTTGCCCTGCGTGTCAAAGAAGATATCGCAAGAAGGATGAAAAATTTTGTGTAAAATATCTCTCCCTTCCCCCGTTTCTTTGTTTGGTTGAAGGTTGCTGAAACGCATAAGAACTTGAACTTTTTATGAGATATTAATGGGGGGAATGAATTTGGGTGGCGGGGCGCCGAAGGCGCCCCGCCACCCTTATTTATCTTAAGCCTCTTTCGGTTTCATCAGCGCTGCCCAGATTCCGAAGATAACCACAAGTATTCCCGTGATAATGTCGTTCCACATGTTACCAGACTTACTACCAACTATGGACGGGATAAACGCAGCTATAATGAGCCAGATTCCGAGAATCACGTTTATCCACTCAGGCCACCTGGACTTTGCCACCCAGGCCGCGAAGATGAGAATGAGTATACCTACGATAAGGTCATTCCAGAGCGAGCCACTCTTGCTCGCTGTTATAGATGGTATGAATCCGGCGATGATAAGCCAGATACCAAGTATGACATTCAACCAATCTTGCCACATAGCTTTACCTCCTTTTTAAAGATTATTTTATGTTTGTCTATTTAAATATTGGTGTGTTTCTCAAAATCTGTCAAGGGGTCGGTATTTTCGCTTTTAAGAAAATTTCGAATCGATAGATTTTAACGAGGATCTACTTTCTCACATCTCATCTTTAGCACAATGTGATAGAAAAAAGACTCCGGAAAGGGCAACATTTTCAACAAACAAAGTTTGAGGTGTTTGGGGAACTGGGGCCTTATCCGGACTTTCATTCAAACAAAAATCAGGAAATTAAAGAGGAAAGCCTGATTGGCTCAAGTGATCTCTATACGCGATTATTGCTGAACCCGGTAATGATAAAAATGGATTTTATAGGAATACCATATCAAAACCGCGATAAGGTTGCAAATTCATCTGATCTTTCACCCCACTGCGACATATTTTTCATTAGGCATTACCGCACACCATGAATGGATTTAAGTGTAGCTTCATCCCCCGACGTCTTTTATTTTGAAGTAGAAACGAACACACATTAATCAACTCTCATATCATTTTGCAAATTTTTGTATTTCAAAAAATTAAAAATTTGACAATAAGACAAATATACGGTAGAATTGCATCGGAGGTAAATATGAGAAAATTATATCCAGTTCTCCTTGCACTGTTTATTGGTGGCCTTATTGCCATAAATGGTTGCAAAAAAGAGGACCTCATAAAAACAGTAACCGTGGAAGTCAATCTTCCACAGGGCGGAGCAAGGGCACTGATAGACAGTGTAACCTTAAAAGTTACCGGAAGCGATTTCGCTGGCTTT
>JALXCE010000338.1 GCA_026991055.1 Caldifarciminota bacterium
ATTCCAACTCCAAAAACGTCAACAAGGGTTCCATGAAGCTTCTGCCGCCTTGCCAGCATAAATTTCAGGTAGTTTCCAAGCAAAATGATGATCTCTGTTGCAGTGTAAGGTGTGGAAAGTACTGGTATCTTAAAACGGTTGGATAACTTTAAAAACTCATCCGGGGGTATAGAGTCTCGTGAAAAAATGAGAAACGGGGCATTTTCAAATCCCCGGACAATTGTTCGCAGACGACGTGACCTTTTCAAAAACTCGCATTCTACCTCGGTAAAGAGAGGAATTACATTTTGTGGAATCTTTTCTTTAGGATCTTTCAAGAATAAACCAGGAATGTAAAATTCCGTGGTGTAAACAACATTATCAATGCCTGCTTCATCAGAGATCAGGCGTAATTTCAAAAAACTCTGCGATATAAGGTCTTTAACTCTTATCGGGTCCAATCAAGCTCTTCTATCCTTTAATTTGTCTTCGTACTTTTTAAGCTGAGTTTTTATCTTGTCTTTTAGCTCATCTATGGCGTTAAATGCATCCTTTCCCACAGCAGAGACCTTAAGGGTGCTTCCCTTCACTTTAACAATCATCTCACCCTTGACTCTGCCTTTCTCTTCTTCGAGAATGAGCTCGCTATCAATAATATTTCTCGAAAAACGGTCGAGTGTACTTAATCTTTTCTCTGCATACTGCTTGAGGCCATTGGTTACCTCCAGATTCTTGCCCTGGATGCTAATCTTCATTTGTAACCTCCTTTGTGTTTTTAAATTCCACTTATATTAATTAAGCCACTCAATAAAAAAGTCAACAAGATATTGGCAAGGAGACCTGCGACAATGTCATCAGCCATTATACCTAACCCAGAGGGCAGATTTTCAAAATATTTGATGGGCCAGGGCTTCACAATGTCAAAAAACCTGAAAAAAACGAATCCTGTAAGCAAAACTGGCAGAGTAAATTTGTGAAATATAATAGCTGTCCCAACCCCCACAACTTCATCAATCACCACCGATTTTGGATCATCCCCCCATTTATCCTCAAGATAGCTCGAGACCCAGACACCCACAATCGTAGCCGAGATCAGAAATAGACCAACAAAAGATTCAGAAAGTTTCAGATAGTAAATCAAGAGAACAAAAACGAAGCTCGCTATGGTTCCAGGCCCCACCGGGATTTTACCGATAAATCCGAATGTTCCCACGAAATCAATCGTCAGGTCACCTGTAAATCTGAAAGCCAGATAACCCGTGACGGCACCGACGGCATCAGCCAGGAAATCCTCCATGCTAAATGTCCTGTAAGGGATAAAAGCCTGAACAATCTCGACAAAGAAACCGATCGCAAGGGTAACGACAAGCATTTTAAGCCAGTTCTTCTCGTACCCTTTCATGAAGAAGACCATGAGGAAGAAGAAACCGGTGAAGTGTAAGAGCTTATCAAAATTATTAACACTGGCGAGATGACCAGCAGGTACAATTGCTGAAACAAAAAATATGAGTGCAAATATCCATGCAATGTAACGGAAATCTTTCAGGACTTTTGTCATTTCTGGTAAATCACTCCAGTAAACCAGTTGCTTCGATCAAGAGCCCTATATTGTATAGCCTCGGCCACGTGATGGGATTTAATATTTTCGCTTCCCTCAAGGTCTGCGATAGTCCTCGAAACCTTCAGGATACGATGATAAGCCCTCGAAGAGAAGCCAAATTTCTCAATGGCCATCTTGAGGAGTTTCTCAGATTCTGCATCTATCTTGCAGTATTTTTTGATTTCTTTGGGACCAATTTGTGAATTGCTGTGGACACCTTTTAAACGCCTGTACCGTTGTCTCTGAATCTCCCTTGCATTTTCCACACGCTCTCTGATTTTAGAGGAGGGCTCTCCTTCACTCTCCTTTCTAAGCTCTTCAAACGGAAGTGCCGGAACTTCAATATGGATATCAATACGGTCAAGAAGCGGTCCTGAAACCTTCGCATGGTATCTCTGGATCATAGAGGGCGTACATGTGCATTCGTGATAAGGGTCAGTTAAATAGCCACAGGGGCAAGGGTTCATGGCTGCCACAAGCATAAATCTTGCGGGATAGGTCACGGACATCTTTGCCCTTGAAATGGTGACAATGCCGTCCTCAAGGGGTTGCCTCAGGACTTCTAAAACATTGCGATTAAACTCTGGCAATTCATCGAGGAATAGAACTCCATTGTGTGCAAGACTCACCTCTCCCGGTCTGGGATTTGCTCCTCCTCCGATCAGACCTGCATCAGAAATAGTGTGATGCGGAGCCCTGAAAGGCCTCGTCGCAACAATAGCCTCATCGCTTCTTAGTTTACCAGCAACAGAGTGAATCTTTGTTGTCTCAAGCGCCTCCTCAAGGGTCATACGCGGCAAAATCGTTGGAACACGTCTTGCAAGCATGGTTTTGCCCGAGCCCGGCGGGCCGATCATCAGTATGTTGTGTCCTCCTGCCGCTGCAACCTCAAGGGCCCTCTTCGCCTGCTCCTGACCCTTTACCTCTGAAAAATCCACATCGTAAGTCGCATTACTCGAGAAAATCTGTTCCACATTAACATCCGGGGCCTTTATTTCCACCTCTCCTCTTAAAAACCTCACAGTTTCAAAAAGTGTTCTCACCGGATATATCTTCATCCCCTCTACTATAGCACCTTCCAGCATATTTTCATAGGGCAGTATAACACCCTCAAATCCCCTATCCCTTGCGGAAAGCACCATGGGTAAAACACCTTTAACTCTTCTTACAGCACCATCCAGCGACAATTCGCCAATGATTATATTTTTCTCAAAGAAATCACTTTCTGGAACATCACCAATTGCTTTAAGAATCCCAATGGCAATGGGGAGATCAAAAGAAGACCCCTCTTTTCTGATATCAGCGGGAGCAAGATTAATCCGAACTCTTTTTACGGGCAAACTAAAACCGGAATTTTTAAGGGCGGATTGGACCCTTTCCTTAGACTCTTTAACAGCTCCCTCAGGGAGTCCAACTGTCACGAATGATGGTAATCCCGGTGATAGGTCAACCTCTACTTCAACGATATACCCTTCCACCCCCAGCACTGCTGAGGACAAAACTCGCGAAAACAATGTACCCCCTCCTTGTGCATCTTACTTTTCTTCTTTTGCCTTTCTATACGAATCATAAAATGCCTGGAACATCTCGAGAGGAAGCGGGAAAATGATGGTCGAGGTATTCTCAGAGGATATTTCACGGACAGTTTGAAGGAATCTCAACTGCAGGGTAATGGGATTCCGTGCCAGTATATCTGCCGCAGA
>JALXCE010000339.1 GCA_026991055.1 Caldifarciminota bacterium
AGCCATGTAAGTGTAGTAGTGATGAGGAGATATGTCAATTTGTAGTGATACATCCATTATTCAAAATCCCGTGAAAACCGTTGTGACACAAGGGAAAGCTCGAATCCCCCGTGTCAAAGTTGAGTAAATACATATGTGTGGCAAAGCCATGAGCAGATAATTGACCAATTATAAACAATATCAAAATCTTTTTGCTCATATAAAATTCTCCTTTATTCACTGACTTTTACCAGATATATTTCATAGTTATATCCATACCCTCTCTCTTCTTCCTCATTCCACACTATATATATCCCATCGTTACCTACTGCTAAGTCCGGAGAAAGTGACTCTCCTGATGTCTGTGACACATTCACTACATCACTCCATCTACCATCGTAGTATCTGTAATAAATATCAAAAGACCCATTTCGCCATTCCTCCCATACGTAGTGAATCCACCCAAACCTGTCAAACTCAACCATATTATCCCATACTCGTCCTAAAATCCCAGGTACTGTATCAGGATCACTCCACTCCCCTCCAGGTTCCTTCACAGCATAACACATCATATTCTCATATCTATACGACCAATTCGCCCATACAACTCCCGAACGGCTAACAGCTATAGAGGGTGCCCACGCATATGCGAAACTCCCTGATGTATCTGATAATATTACTGGACCATTCCATGTGCCTGTTGGAGAACGGTAAAGATAATATATATCGTTGTGCCCACTTTCACAAACCAGATGAACTCCTCCATTAGAATCGACGGCAATCGATGGATTTGTTGCAGAAACTGGCCCCGACTCTATTTCGCTCCATGTACCATTCGGGAACCTCCTTCTATACTTAAAGCTTCTTTCATTCCATATGACATGTATCGTCCCGGATGGATCAGCGGCTATTCTAGGCTGATCTGCTTGCTCTTCTCCAGACAAAACCATTGGTCGTGACCACACACCTGAAGGGTCTCTCATTCGATAATATATTTTAGCATCATTGTGTCCCACTGTGTTCGCATACCATACAAGATGCACATTGTCAAAAGGATCCACAACGATGTGTGGAGCCCATGCATTGTGTAAACTGTCTGAGAGTATCTCTATGTCACTCCAGTCTCTGCCAGGAGGTTTGTAACGAAAATAAATTTGGAAAGGGTCATATCCAGTTCTACTTCCATCCATCCATGCAACATAAATAGTACCTTCTTTTCCAATTGCTATCCATGCCCCTGAAGACTGTGTAGAATCTGTCCTCGATATATTCCTTGGATCATACTGTGGACCTGGTGGGTTATTACCAGGATTAAATGTTGACCTCCTGCATGACACAAAGAGAACCAGTCCCAAAATTATCAATTTTTTTATATTCAATGCCTACCTCCTTTGTGTTTTAACACACTTCCCTCGTTTCCATTTGAAGTAATGCCTTCCGATAAAATTGTCCACAGACTTTCTTATAATTTTAATACCCTCATACTCTCTCACCTCCTTTAATTTAAATCTTGTGGAAAACATGGAATACTTAGATGGGAACAGCGTTATAGAGTGAATAAGACCCCAACTCAGGCAGGTTTGTGATTTACTTAAAAATATCTTATATCTATTTCCCCATCCATCCTCCATCTTTACCCCCCCTTTTCACCATCTTCCCAGGGCAATTCTTCAACATCATTTTCCCAACTCCTTTATCGATTACAGAACATTTTAATTTAAAGGATAAAGTCCAAAATCTGTCAAGTATATTTGAGCCTGTTCGAAAAATACCCGATACGAAGTAGGAACATTTGTATTCTTGATTGGCTTCTACCTTAAAGGAGGGCCAAAACTATAAGAAAATATTCAAGGTTAAAAGACTTAACCTTCAATGACATCAAAAATCTCGTTAATTTCATCGATGATAAACTTAAGGAACCTTGTAATAAATGTGGCAGACCTCGAAAATACTCTGATGAATTTATCCTTGCTTTTTTACAAGAACATCTATAACCTTTCTTTTAGAGACCTCAGGTTCTTTATGATAGAGATATTTGACCATTCCCCAGCTATCTCAACCATACATTACAGATTATCAAAATTATCGATTTCCGTACTGGAGGAGCTATTAAACAGGATAGTATCGGAATTGGTGGGGAAGGAGGTGGAGTTATCTTTACTGGACGGTACGACACCTAAGGGTGTTAAGTGGCGTATTGCTAAGCCCAATGTGACTATAGGTTGCAATTTCTCTCCTGCTGTTATTCCTCCAGCACGAATTTTCCAACAAGCTCGACATAATCGTTGATTATTATGGCTTCTTTGGTCATAATCTTTGACTGTGAAACGGTTAATTTCTCTCACGATACTATTTCTCTTTTTCGCCTCGAGCTGCGCCTATTTCAACACATATTACAACGCAAAAAAATACTTTAACGAGGCAGAACGAAGCTATAGGAAAAACAAAAGAATCTCTCCAAAGGAGCGAAAAGAATACGAGAAAGTCATCGAAAAATGCTCCAAAATACTCGAATTTTATCCAAACTCTAAGTATGTTGACGATGCCCTCTACCTGATGGCTATCTCCTATCTCAGGCTTGGCAACAGGGCTAAGGCGAAACGTAAATTTCAGGAACTCTTTAAATTTTTCCCAAACAGCAAGTATATTCCCGAGGCCAAGGTTGAATATGCAAGGTTGCTCATCGAATCGGGCAACCCTGAGGAGGCACGCGCCATCCTTAAACATAGCTCGAAAACCACCCTCGAGGACGCAACTCTACTACTTGCCCACTCACTGGCTCTTGAGGGGAAATGTGATAAAGCCTTGAACGAGCTCTCGCCTCTTTTAAAGAAGAAAAAGCTCGGTGAGCGCGACCGCGTAGACGCCCTGATGCTTGCCGCTCAATGTTCTTTCAAGACAGGGCAATACCAAAACACCGTCAAATTCTTAAACGAGCTTAAGTCACATGTTCTCTCAGATTCACTCAAGGTCCAAACCCAGGAACTGCTTGGTGACGTTTATTTCAAAATGGACAGTCTCGATAAGGCACAGGAAGTCCTTTCAGGTATAGACCTCCCCCCAAGAGATAGAAGGAGACCGAGAATTGATTTCAAGATAGCAAAGATTCTACTTGAGAAGGGTGACACGGCAGCTGCCATTAAGAAATTTAAAAAGGTTTATGACGAAGATAAAAACGGTAAATACGGCCAAATGGCTGCATTTACCATTGCCACACTGTATGAAACCGCTGACTCGGTAAAAGTGGCCATAAAATGGTTCCAGAAGGCAAGCTCGTCCCGGGCAAACATAGAGATTGCCGATCTGGCTCGAAAGAAATTTAATGCCTACAAGGACATTGAAAAGTACGAAAAGGATACAACAGACGTTAGATTAAAAATAGCCGAGCTATACGTTCTCGAACTCAACAAGCCTGAAAAGGCGGTTAAAATGTATAAATCCGTCGTAGATTCTTCGTCCAGCGACGATGAAATCAAACGTGCTCTCTACGGGCTTGTGTATATTTATCACGAAATTTATCACAACAAGGACTCAACATCAAAATATTTCAACATCCTGAAGGAGAAATTTGACGATTCGATACTTGTAAAGAAGGCAGAGTCACTTATCAAAAGTGATTAGATTTATCGTCAATCCAACAGCCGGGGCAAATAAAACCAGGAAAAGGTGGCCGATACTTGAATCCCACGCGAGGAAAGTTCTATCCGAATTTGATGTAGTTTTCACAGAATACCGGGGACATGCCATTGAGCTTGCCAAAAAGGCAGCCCTCGAAGGGATTGATACCGTTGTGGCCGTCGGGGGAGACGGGACCATCAACGAAGTCGTGAACGGGATTCACCAGTCAGGCCGGGACGTCAGGCTGGGAATCATTGATTGTGGCACAGGAGCAGATTTTGTCCGCACAGTTGATGTGGGGAAAACATATATAGAGTCTATTGACAACCTGAAAAACGGCAAAACCCGGCAGTTCGACATCATAGAGGCACAATTCAAAAGTATGCGAGGACAAGCAAAGAGCAGGGTTTTCGTCAACGCATCGGATATCGGACTCGGGGGAGATACCGTCATCAACGTTGATGGCTCACCAAAAGTCCTTGGTGGCAGGCTCGCTTTTCTCTACGGAGTCTTGAGAAGTATTGTAAGACTAAAAATTTACCCTGTGCGGCTAAAAATAGACGGAAATGAAATTGGGGAGTTTGAAATTATTTCTACCATTGTCGCCAATGGAAAATACTTTGCCGGTGGAATGTTTGTTGCTCCTATGGCAGACCCTCAGGATGGAAAATTCGAAGTAATACTCATAAAAAAGACAACACGCAGAAAATTTATCCGTAGCCTGCCCCTTGTGTATAAAGGCACACACATTTATATTGATGAAGTGGAGCATTTCTCAGGAAGTATCCTTGAGGTTACATCAGAAGAAGAGGTGATGGTGGAAATGGATGGAGAGCTTGTTGGGTATCTTCCTGTTAAATTTAAAGTTTTACCAAAGGCTTTGAAAATCATAACAAGAGGTGAGAAATCATGAGTAATGCATGGAAAGGACCTTTAAAAAGGATTGATTCAAACAGGTGGGAAATTCCTAAGACATACAAACCCTGCATGAAGGTGCCTGGAATAATTTATGCCTCTGGTGAGCTCATTGAAAGTATTAAAATGGACCAGGCACCTGAACAGGTGGCAAATGTGGCCTGCATGCCGGGGATCGTGAAATACTCTCTTGCCATGCCGGATATCCACTGGGGATACGGATTCCCGATCGGTGGGGTCGCAGCCTTCGACGTCGAGACCGGAGTTATTTCTCCCGGTGGAGTGGGATACGACATAAACTGTGGTGTTAGAATCATCAGGAGCGACATCACACTCGAGGAAATGAAGCCACGACTTGAAAAAGTTTTAAAGGCTATCTATGACAATGTCCCTGCCGGTGTGGGTGAGGGTGGCAAAATCAGGGTATCCAACAGGGAATTAGAGGAAGTCATGGTCAAAGGTGCCCGGTGGGTTGTGGAAAAGGGCTATGGCTTCAAGGATGACCTTCAGAGAATCGAAGAGGGTGGTGAGATGAAGGGGGCAGACCCATCAAAAGTTTCTGCTCGGGCAAGAGAGCGTGGAAGGCCGCAGCTCGGATCACTCGGTGCCGGAAACCACTTCTTAGAGGTCCAGGTGGTGGAAGAAATCTTCGACCCCAAAGTGGCTGAGGTCTTTGGTCTTCGGAAAGGGTACATTACCTTCATGATACACACCGGTTCACGCGGCTTTGGTCATCAGGTTTGCGACGACTATGTCAAAACCCTTGGACGTGCCATGGACAGGTACGGCATCAGGGTTCCAGACAGGCAGCTTGCGTGTGTTCCGTTTAAATCAAAGGAGGGACAGGCTTATTTTGGAGCAATGGTCTCTGCAGCCAACTACGCATGGGCCAACCGACAGTTCATCACCCACTGGGTTAGAGAGAGTGTGTCAAAAGTTTTTGGTAAAAGTGCCGAATCCCTTGGCCTGTACCTGGTTTACGACGTTGCCCACAACATAGCGAAAGTGGAGGAACACGTTGTAGATGGTAAGAAGATGAAACTCGTAGTTCACCGTAAGGGGGCAACCCGCGCCTTTGCCGCAGGGAGACCCGAAGTTCCCGAAGTTTATAGGAGTGTGGGACAGCCTGTCTTAATCCCCGGAGATATGGGAACTGCCTCATACGTGCTCGTCGGAACAGAGAGGGCAATGAGAGAAACTTTTGGCTCCACATGCCACGGGGCAGGCCGTGTTCTCTCCCGTGCCCAGGCCAAGAAGAAACTGTGGAATAGACCACTTGAGGAAGAGCTAAGAGAAAAGGGCATCCTTGTGAAGGCACATTCAAGACGTGTGCTTGTAGAAGAGGCACCTGAGGCCTACAAGGATGTGGATATTGTGGTGAATACAGTGCATCGTGCGGGTATTTCAAGGAAGGTTGCCCGTCTGAGACCCCTTGCAGTTGTGAAGGGATAGGAATTTTTGAATTAAAGAGAGTGGGGCCGGGGCCTTCGGCCCCGGCCCCTCATTAATCCATATCCAGTAAAGCACATCTCCAGACATCCCTTGAAATCTATACACGCAAATAAGCCAAATCAAAAATATCACTTACCAACCATGAAGTGAGCATGGATAGTCATTTAGCTCAAGCCTTTTAAGTCCCGTTTTTTCCATTTTCCCCAAATCCTTCCCCAGGTGAAAGGGAAAAAATTTTTATCTTTCTGATAGAGTTTTCGTCCTTGCTTTGCTATCTTAAGCAAGAATAGTAAACACTCCATTCTCTCACCACTTCGTGTGTTGAAATTTTCGAACAAGCTCTTTAGGTTCTTGATAACTGCGGGAGAGTTTATAATTTTGTTAACAGGAAATTTTTGTAGATGCTAACAGAAATTGATTGAGGGGGAACCAAAAATGAAGTTCTTAAAATTCTTGATTCAACATTACGACATATTTGTTATAGGGATTGTGTCTTTCTACATCATTGGCCTGATAGACGGTCGTGGTCTTGTGGGCTCTATATCCTATGCGGTAATATTCGGTCCTCTATGGGCTTTAATAGGTCTTATTTTCTTTTATGTCACAAAAAAGCCTTTGAAGAAAATTTTCTAAAAACCATACACTAAAAGGATGAATGTTTTCTGGGAAAATTTCTCCCCCACGTAAATTTTTGAAGATAGGTCGAGTAAGAAAGTACACTTAGCCTTTCCTGAATTTCAAAATCTCACCATTCTCCCCTAACCCCTCCTTCCTCAAGGAAGGAGGGGATTTTGAGTTTGCAGTTAGTGAGAGTTTGTAATATACAGGATTGTTGATGAGTGGTTAAGAATATTTCTCCCCTGCATAAATTTTCTTGCGGGAAATCCATGGGATGCCCTTTTAACCTTACTATCAACATTTATCAATCTCTGCCCGTTCTTCGTAGACGAGGGATAGGGGTTACAATTGAAAAATTCTTTCAACAATCACCTATCACACAAGCTTCGTGATCCAGATAAATAGGAGATTCGTTACAACTGATTTATTCCAAGTTTACTTGATCAATTTTACCTATCTGTCCCTCAATACACAATCCCAGAGTAGGCTCCACAATCAATTCCCTCTGTTCACTCTTTCTGGCATGTGGGGCACCACCAGGTTCCGCGCTCCTTTTCAAACTTCACCTCGATTGGGGTGCCGCAGCGCGGGCATGGCTGGCCCTCTTTTCGGTGAATTTTCATGTGCTCACGGAATTCAAAAGGAGGAATATTGCCACGAGAAGCCCTGCTTATTGCTTCGATGGCTTCTTTCAGCACTTTTTTTGTGGATGAGACGAGGTTTTCAAAATCTTCCGCTTTAAGCTGCGATACTTTTCGAAATGGATTTATCCTCGCGTGCCATAAAATTTCATCGGCATAAGCATTCCCGATCCCTGCCACGATTTTCTGAGTTGTAATGAGCTTTTTTACGGTTCCTTTGAAACCCTCTGCTGCATTCTTCAGGTAGTCTGCTGTAAAGCTGCTGTCAATTGGCTCAGGCCCAAGGCTTTTTAGAACTCGTAGATTCTCTGGTTTTTTTACGATATAAAGCTGCAGGAGTTTTACAGGCTCAACTTCATAAATTCCGAGCACTTTTCCACTCTCAAATTTAAAAGTAAAAATCTCACCCTCATCCTCTTTCACCCAACCTCTAAGCATGGGGTGGAATACGAGTTTGAAACCATTGTCTGCCTCGAAAATAAGCAGTTTCCCCCGCCTATTTATTCGCTCCAGAGTAGAGTTTTTGAAAACTTCAGGTGGAAAGAATTTGGTTTTCAGAAAAGATTCCCCTTTAAGTTCAACCCCTACGATTTTCTCTCCTGCGAATTTCTGATTCAGAAAAACTTTCAATACTTCGAGGTCCGGGAGTTCGGGCATTTTAGTCCTCCAGGACTTTCTCGCTTTCTTTCTTTATCTCCTCGGCAATGACTTTGGATTTTTTATAGGCGGCATTTATCGCCTTCATCATGGCAGTTCTCACCCTGCTATCTTCGAGTTCGTAAATACCTTCGATGGTGACTCCTCCAGGAGTGACGACCATATCTTTTAGCTCGGCAGGATGGTCTTTGCTTGCAAGCAGGAGCTTTGCGGTGCCGATGAATGTATGAGCCACAGCCTCCATGGCAATGTCGCGGGGCAGACCAATCAGTAAGCCGCCGTAAGTTAGAGCCTCGATCACAGTGTAAAGATAAGCTGGGCCGCTCCCTGATAGTGCTGTCATAGCGTCTATGTATTTTTCATCGACCTCTCTTGAAGCCCCAAATTTTTCAAAAATATTCACAGCAAGTTTTTTATTTTCCTCGCTTACATCTCTGTCAAATGAATAAACAGTATAGCTGCTCTGTGCCATAACTGCGATATTGGTCATTGCCCGTATAATCTGGGATTCAGGTGAAGCCTTCTTGAGCATTGAAATAGGAATCGCAGCAGCAAATGATATTACAGGTTTCCCAGCAGATTCGTCCTTGATGTCTTTTAAAACCTTAACAACCTGACCGGGCTTGACGGTGAGTATGATAACATCTGCGCCAGCAGCAGCTTCTTTGTTATCTCGGGTAACGGGGATTGTGCCGTTTATGAGGTTATCCTTGATCTTCCTTCTTCTGGTGGCGATGACGTTGTAGTGTTGATAGAGGGAAATGGCAATGGCTGAGCCGATCTTTCCGGCTCCAATAATGGCGATATTTAGTTTTTTGGCCCCATGATCTCGTTCACCTCTTATAAAAATTATGGCGGGGCTGACGAGATTTGAACTCGCGACCTCCGGCGTGACAGGCCGGCGTTCTAACCAGGCTGAACTACAGCCCCGCCAGTGTGCTCATTATTTTACCAATCTCCAGACTACCTGTCAAGCTCTCTTTTTCGCCTTTTTCCTTGAAAATTTCTTCCTTTTTGTCTCCTTTACCCCAAAGGCACGTCTGAATTTTGTAACCAGATAGTTGGAGATCACGTAAATCTGATCTTTGTCTTCCCTCTTAACGTAAACCGTATTCTTATCCCTCTTTTTCCCCACAAATAGGCGATAGGTAGAGCCATCCTTCAGGGTTATTTCGAAAATCTCCTTTGGTGGCTCAAGCCCGGCCTCTTTCAGCGAAAGTGTATCCTCAAAATCCATTGCTGAAAGTGTACGAATGGAGTTTAGCGCTCCCTTAAGAGCTATCGTGTCACCCTTTCCACCATTAAATACCCAGGCGCTATCCTTTCTCTCTGCAACAATCGTATCTTTTCCATGAATATACGCAAATCTCACTATGCTGTCGGGCTTGAATCTGAAAATAACTCTTTCTCTCCAGCCGATCACCCGTGATGTAAAAGGGCTCTTTAGATACTCCTTTACAAGAAAAACCTCTTTCATCTGGGGATTCCGCACATAGGTGTCCATAAAACTTGGACCGGAATTCCCAAGATAAAGCTCAACAAGTTTTTTGTTTCCGCTGTATGCAATAACCTTCTGAGCGTTCTCAGTGACACCAAACTTTTCAAAGTTGGCCGGGTTTTTCGAAACCACCTCCCCCTTGAGATTAACAAGTATTTTTAATCTCTTCTCTATCATGTACTGGCTTGCCTCTTTGGGCTCTCCGTTTACCATGACAAACCATTTCCCGTTGATTTTTCGAACATCGACGGTGTCCTTGCCGTTGATCACCACGATCCTTGTTATCATATCTTCAGTAACATTTTGCGGAATGGGTGAATTTTCCTTGTAAGAAATTTTTGATTTCCAGCTTTTCTGAGCAACTATAGCAACAATTACAAGCACAACCAGAATTGCTGCGAGAATTATCAATTTTTTCATGACTTACCTCCTTCTCTTTCTCCTTATTGAGTATCTTACGAGCCCGAAAATGATGACCAGAAGTGGCATCAGCACTATATTGATAAGCCTGATCATCGCCTTGGTGGTATCGCTTACCTGCTTTATTGGCCTCTCTGTCAACACCTTTGTCCTGACGTTGATGAGCTCACTACCCAGACTGAGATAGTCGAGGGCATTCATGAAGAAAACGAGGTTTTCCTTGAAACTCCCGGCAAATGGATTCTCAAGGAATTTAGAGTCTCCCATGACTATCACGAAGGTCGAATCGCTCAGACTCTTATGCTTTTTCTGGTCAAACCCACTGGGTGCTTTGTCTCCAAAAGCAGAGGGAATTTGACCCTGGACAAGGACAATGAGGTCGAATTGTTTGAGTCTATTTTTTGCGGGTCTCTTCAAGTAATCCGGGGCAAGAAGGAAAAATCCCCTCTCTTCCCAGCTGAGTTTGGTGCTTTTTGCGAGTATGGTAACTTTGTACTTTGCGGTTGAATCCTTAAGAGGAGTGATGGAGCTTGTCCATGGGAGTACAAGTGAGTTTAGCTTGCTCACAATTGGATTGTCGGGATTGAAGTTTCTCACCTTGACCCAGAGAGGATATGGAACGATAAACCTCATCACGCCTGTGCTAAAGGGTGCCATTTCGTTTGATACGTCAAGCACAAGATTTGGTTCCACCTTCACACCGTATTGCATAAGGTTGAGCTTGGCTTCGGGGACAGCTCTTGCATTGAGTCCCTGGACATCCACGCCATCAATGAGGAGAATAGCCTTACCACCGTGCATAATGTACTGGTCAATTCGGTAAAGGGTTGAGGTATCGAGCTTTGAAATTCCTGCAACGACAAGCACATCAAGTGAATCCGGGATAGTTGAATCGATCTCCACGATTTTGAATTCATCTGCGACTCTCTTTCTCAGAGTTTCATAATCTCCATTGAGGTCATGGTCACCACCTTTTACTA
>JALXCE010000340.1 GCA_026991055.1 Caldifarciminota bacterium
ATGGAGATACCTGGCCATACCCGATATTTGGTGGATTACCAAGTAAAGGTGGTTTCTCCTGTGCATTCGTCATGGATATCCCTCCTATCAAAAATAATGTCATAATCAACATATTTCTTGATTTGTTTTTCATCATGAACCCTCCTTTCCACCTATAATGTGTATATACTAAATCCACTTTTGTACCGGGTCAAATCATTTAGACATTCATTTAGAATATGCAGATTACAGCGCGATTCATGTGAACGATGAAGAAATATCATATTTAACATTAGCGATACAATTTAAGTTTTTTCTAAAAATGAACATTCTTTTCACATCCTGTAAAGTATCACAACCTCTGAAAATTGCTTTTAAGGTGAAACCCTAAAGATGATTGATCTTTATCGGAATTTATACTCGCGGTTTGTTTAGAGTGGTGTTTGCTTTAATATTATTGGTCAGACTTAAGAGGAGTGAATCCCATTATGGTTGTTATTCTTACTATCGTTGTTCTTGGTGTCATAATTTTTGCCCATGAATTTGGTCATTACATCGCGGCTAAATCTGTCGGGATATATGTAGAGACCTTTTCCATAGGTTTTGGTCCAAAGATATTCTCCTTCAGATTCTGGGATACAGAATGGGTACTTGCTGCCATTCCCTTTGGCGGATACGTGAAGATGAAGGGGGACAACCCGGAGGAGGCGACTTTTTCGGGTGATGAATTTCTCGGTAAACCAGTTCCTGCCCGCATTCTGGTGGTATTATCCGGTCCTATGATGAACCTCATACTCGGATTTGTTCTCTTTTTTGCAGCTTACAATATGGTGGGATTCACCTCAATTCCGGGGGACCGTGTTTATAGGGTAGAGCCTCATTCTATCGCACAGACGGCAGGTTTCGAGCCAGGGGACGAAATAATCTCTATTGACGGGGTCCCATTCAGATACTGGGACAACTTCTTCAAAATTCTTTTAAAACCGGGCAAGCACCTTGTCGAGGTGAAAAGAGACGGAAAAATTGTAAAACTCCAGGTCTCCTATCAGGACTCCCTTAAAATTGGCTTAATACCATACATTCCGCCTATAATAGGTCATGTGAGAAAGGGAGGTCCTGCCGATAAGGCAGGTCTACAGCCGGGGGATACGATTGTAGCAATAAACGGAAAGCCCATAGATAGCTGGAACGCAATGGTGGAAATTATCAAGTCACATCCCGGGATTCCCCTGGAGATAACTGTTTCAAGACACGGTAAACTCATTACCTTCAAAGTTACCCCTGAAGTCAAAACGGACCAGACTGGTAAAAAAGTGGGCATGATCGGCATTATGTCCCCGGTTATAAAAGTTAAACTGCCGCCAGGAGAAGCGCTGGATATTGCAACAAAGCGGACTATCTCTTCTGCAATTCTCATTTTTGATGTTCTCGGTAAGCTGGTTGTGAGAAAAGTTTCTATCAAGCAAATCGGTGGACCTGTAATGATTGGCAAGGTGCTCGGTGAATCATACAGTTATGGACTATACACCCTGCTCGTGGTGATTGCCCTTATCTCTATTAATCTGTTTGTGATAAATGTCATTCCATTCCCGGCTCTTGATGGTTGGTACGTGCTGATGTTTTTAATTGAGGGTATCAGGGGCAAGCCTGTTTCTATCAAAACCCAGGCGGCCCTGCAGAGAATAGGCTTTGCCTTTCTAATCGCCTTCATGCTTATAGTCACATTCTTTGACATCTCAAGGCTTTTCGGTGGAAAGTAAAGAAGTTTTCAACATACTCAGACTTGCAAGAAGGGCGGGCAAGATTGTTCACGGCCATGATGCAGTACTCAGAAATTTTGACCGTGGGAAGCTGCTCATAATCTCCCTTGATTACAGTAGGAGGGAGGCGTCCTACTTTCGCAGACTCGCCGTGAGAAATAAAGTTCCTGTGCTCTTTTTAGGTAGTAAAGAGCAATTTGGTGAGCTCCTCGACACATCACCCACGGGAGTTTTGCTCGTAACCGATAAAAACTTTGCCAGGAAGATATTAGATCTGGTATGACACCACTTTCTCTCTTCTACATAATGCTTGCAGGACTCGGCATCGGCTGGTTCGCGTCAATGCTTGGCGTTGGCGGCGGTATCCTTATAGTCCCCACTCTCACACTCATTCTTCACTTTCCCATCAAGCACGCTATTGCTGTTAGCCTGATTGGAGTTTCTGCCACTTCTCTTATGGCAGCTTCAAACTATTTAAAGTCCGGCCTTGTGGACGTTGAGCTCGGTATAACTCTCGAAAGTTCCACCATTCTGGGAGCCCTAACTGGTGGCCTGCTCAGCGGATATTTGAAAAGTGGCATTCTGTATATTCTTTTTGCCATCCTTGTGATTTACACGGCTTACGTCATGTGGGCTGGAAAAAAGGTTAAAGATATCGAAAATAACGGATACTCCCATCTTACAGAAGGGGTTGGCTTTTCATTTTTTGCCGGTCTCGCGTCTGCACTGCTTGGCATTGGAGGAGGGGTGCTCAAGGTCCCTATCATGAATCTTGTTATGAACGTACCGGTAAGGACAGCAGTGGCAACTTCAAGCTTTATGATAGGTATGACGGCCGTAACGGGTGTATTCCCGTACATCGAGAGGGGAGAAGCTGACTTCCATGTTGCCGGTGCTATTGTCATAGGAACCCTTATCGGGGCATACATAGGTTCGAGGATAATGAATAAAATCCCCACACTCATTTTAAAAAGGGCCTTTGCTGTAATACTCTTTCTCGTGGGTGTGAGGATGTTTATTAAAGGGATATGATAGAAAAGGAACTTGCAAAAATACTTAGAATTTTCCTGTACTCGGCATTTTCTGTGATATTAGCCGGTCTTTTACTCTACACCCTCCATTACCACGGTAAGAATTTAATAGAGGTTGGTGTTTTCATCGTGCTTCTTGCGCCACTTGCAGAATTTATTGCCCTACTCGTCCACGGTGTTACAAAGGGCAATAAAAAATTTGTTTTTATTTCCATCTGGATGATGGCAGTATTTCTTTTTTCCTCTCTCAAATTTTTTATATTTCACTGAGCATTTGCGGGATTAGGGGCAGGTTTGTATAATAAAAACCACTATGGCAAAGGATACAAGACTAATTGAATTAGAGAAGAAGTTTTCTGAAATCAAAGAGCTTTTCGACGTTGAAAGAAAGAAGAGGGAGATCGAGGAGATTGAGAGAAAGGCCCAGTCTCCGGATTTCTGGAATGACAGGGCAAATGCCCAGAAATTGATGGGCAGGCTCAAGCTCTATAAAAAGGACAT
>JALXCE010000341.1 GCA_026991055.1 Caldifarciminota bacterium
AAAAGGCTGACGGGCCTCTTACGGAGCATCAGCAGGAGCTGTTATCCCAATTGGAAGAGTTTGCTCAAAACACAGCCACGGCATGGCGTATAAAAGAGATGTTGAGATGGATAAACGAGGCATCAACATCCCAAGGTGCTGCATGGAGACTTACAAATTTTCTAAATTATGCCAACAACTTAGTGAAGGATAATCCCGACCTCAAGCCTGTAAAAAAGGCATTAAACACGGTTCGTAAACACAAAAAGCGAATAGTGTCTCGATGGGGCAATGATTACACCAACGCCCTGCTTGAAGGAATGAACGGTCTATTTCAGGCTGCAAGAGCCAGAGCCCGTGGATACAGGAATGTCCAAACCTTCATTACCATGATTTACCTAATTGGAGCACCACTGAGCCATTTCCTGAAATCCACATGAAACGTCGAAGAACCAGTCTTATAACCATGATCCTCTCCCGCTTATTTTTCCATTAACATTTTCTCTAACAGCATTCTTGCCATCAACAAAGGATAGCTCCTGCGAGGATATGAATCAAGCGGGACCTGACACTTACGCATTGACAGAAACTTGGCATCTTCGTGCACTGCTGGGAATAGTATCTTGTTTAGGAATTGTACTGCTTACAAATTCCGGTGGGCCTGTAGGAGTGGCCGGAGTTGCTGTGATTGGTTGGTTATTATGGCCCATGGATAGCAACCTGGCCCACAGGACCCCTTTCCGGTACTTCGGAATCCAAATAAAATGGACTTTCAGATCTGTTTTTGTATGGGCTCCAATCTCCTAACATCGGATAGCGCATCATTATAACTTCTCTTCGCCTAAAGGCGAGGGATTTCAACCATCCCCGAAAGAGACATTAAGATAGCGTACCATTGTGGTATGCTAATTGCTTTATTAGGTTTGTAGAGAGCTAGTTTTTTACTATATTGTAATCTTTAATACAGGAGGAAAATATGTCGTTAATAAAAGCTCCGATAAAAAAAATAAAAATACATAAAAATAGACTTCTAAATTATAGAAGAGGTTGGAATGCATTAACCTGGGTTCGGGGATTTCCAGAAAGGATACTATTACAAAGTGCAGATGATTACGTTGATAGCAAGGTAGAAAAAAAATATATTTCGAGAATGGCTGCTATTTTTACACAATGCCATGATGAGAAACTGAATATCTTAACCTTTATATGCAGCATAATCTTATTACTCGCTGTTTTGATTAGCACATGTGTTGCGGAAAATCTTTTTGTTCGAAACGGCGCAAAAGGGAAGAACAACGGATTGGATTGGGACAATGCCTGGAGTTCGTTTTCTCGAATTGTTTGGGGGGATGGGCCAGGTAGATTGGGTCCTGGCGATATTCTATGGATTGGAGGTGGTGAATATACTGATCCATTAATCATCAAAGGAAATGGTATAAAAGGCTCACCGATAACAATAAAAAGAGCAAATGCTCGTAATTCCGAATGTACTAGCGCATCTGGATGGGATGACTCTATTGATTCGCAGGTAGTTATACATACAAATGCAACCGGAATTTATGTTGATGACCATAGGGATTGGATTGTCATTGATGGGCAAGTTAGTGATGGTATAAAGGTTATAATCCCTCATTGCAACGGATGTGACGGAATTGATTGGTCTTATTCGTGTTCTCACTGGGAAATACGTAACATAGAATTCGCCGGTCCAAACTCTGGACCAAATAGTTATCAGTTTCAATTTTCTGTGAGAGGGTTAGATTTGAGCCCTCCTACCTCTAGCGGTGTTAGTAAAGACATAATTATTTCTAAGTGCAAAATCCACGGTATTGTCGATGGTATATTTTTAAATCAGGTAAATGATTCAGTTATTGAATATAACAAGATATACAATATTAACTCATCCAACCCTGACATACACTGCAACGTATTATATGTGTCTGGAAGCTGTAATGATATTACTTTTAGGTACAATAATGTTTGGAACTATTCCCCTGAAGGCCTGTTCTTTAGTACGGACACAACAAAAAGTAACTGGAAAGTATACGGAAATCTATTTCATGATGGGCCTCTTTCCAGCACAGCTAGGGTTCTTGAAGTTCGACAAGGTTCGGTTACTAATTTACAATTTTATAACAACACCCTGGCCCATCTATGGGCGGGATTAAGGGTTATGGATGGTGCGACACTAACTGGTGACATGAAAAATAATATTATGTATGATGTTAAGTGGACTAGTTTTGGTGACATGACGCATGATTACAATTTTAGTAATAGCGATTTATTTTCGTCAGAGCCCCATGGCATATCAAACGGAGAAAATCCATTTTTAAACCAGGAAGAAAGAGATTATCATATCCTAGTTAAAGCGGGAACTAGACAACCGAAGGATAGAGGCGTGACATTGGGGCCCGAATTCTGTATCGATATGGATTCCAAAATTCGAGGCAAAGATGGATTTTGGGATATAGGCGCATTTGAAGCCGGGATGCCACCTTCAGCGCCGCATTTGAATATTCTCAGCCCTTAAGCTACCTTTAAGGCCATATCCGAATCTCTCAACGACCTGTTTCCTTGTAAATAGCGTGGTTTCAGGGACAGAGAGCTGACCTTCCCCGGAAATTGTGGACAGTCCGAAAAGCTGCTACAACAACATTAGGAGGACTGACATGATTTCGAAGAGAAGGACGTACACCCGTGAATTCAAGGTCGAGACGGTTAATCTGATAACCGGCAGCAACCAGTCTGTTGCTGAGGTAGCCAGAGATCTGGAGATCCATCCCACCACGCTCTACAAGTGGATTCGTCAGTACAGGGAGAATCCCTTTGAGGCCTTTCCTGGCAAAGGAAAGCAGACCTCGGAAGCTGAGGAAATCAGCCGTCTCAAGCGCGAAAACCAACGCCTGAAAATGGAGCGTGACATTTTAACTCATCTTTGACAGTTGGTGATATCGCGAGGCATAAAATGTGCTTCTTGGCATAAAAAAAGTGGGGCTATCGGGGGTATTGGGCAACTTTTTTGAAAATTTAGAAACGGCCTTCAAAAAGGTAGTGCCAAGATCATGAAAAATATTCTTGTAATTAAGGGCAAAATAGGCTACATTTAGGAGTGTCCTAAACAAGGAGGCCCTGCATGTTTGCCCGCATTAAGAAATCAGGAAAATACCAGTATCTGCAGATAGTCGAAAACAAGAAGGTACAAGGCAAAGTCAAACAGAGAGTCATTGCCACAGTCGGCAGAATGGATAGACTCCAGAGCAAGGGAG
>JALXCE010000342.1:0-7289 GCA_026991055.1 Caldifarciminota bacterium
GCTTTGAGAACAGGGTCTGGAATCTCAAGGGAGATGGCCTTCAAAAGTATCTTACGGGCTGCAATCTGATCGTGTTTCTTGTCAATTATCACTGCAACCTTCTTCAGGTATGGATAAGGGCTATTTGGGGCAAGCTCTATCGCCTTGTCATACTGGGCGATTGCTCCATCCACATCGCCCTTCATCAGCAAGAGGTCACCCTTTTTCATGTAAAGGGTGTAATCCTTGGGATTGTGCTCAATCAGTTTGTCGTAGTAATAAAGGGCTTTATCAATATATTCGGCCTTTTTCTGGGGGTCCTGCTCCTTCTGCGCGAGTTGTTCATATCCCTTGGCAAGGTATCCAATTAACTCGTAATCGTTAGGAGTCTTTGAAATAACCTTTTCAAGATATGGAACCGCTTCCGCATATCTCTTCTGTTCTGCAAGGAATCTCCCGTAAGATTTGTTCAAGCCCGGATTGTTTGGGTCTTTTGCAAGGGCCTCTTTGTATAGTTTTTCGGCCTCATCTTTCCTGCCCGCCCTATCCAGCAACTTTGCCAATCCGTAGCGGGCATCATTGTTGTTGGGGTCCACCTCAAGGGCTTTTCTGTAAAAATAAATTCCTGAATCTATGTCATTTTTATAAATTCCGTACATGAATCCGAGCCCCTGCCAGCCTCTGGAGTCTTTTGGATTTATCCGAGCGATCTTTCTGTAAACCGTTGCCGCAGAATCGTAGTAAACCTTCCATGTGGTATCCATTGTGAGTGTCTGTGCCTTCTGTAGATAGGCCCATGCGAGGTTCAGGTATGCAGGAATGAATGTTGAGTCGTACTCTATTGAGACCTTAAAGTTCCTTATGGCGTCGTCGTAACGCTTTTTATTCAGGTAATCCTTGCCGACGGAGAACCAGATCTTGGCAGAGTCCGGCGAATAGGTTCTCTTTGTTTTTTTAACAGTAACATTCGCACCTTGCTGAGAAGCCGGTGGTGCACAAGATGTCATATAGAGTGCTCCGAATACAGCTATAGCGATGATGAGCTTCTTCATCTTTTTTCTACCTCCCTGGGAAATTTTTATTAGTGTAATCACTTTCATCGTCCAATGTCAAGGTTAAACGAACCTGCTCGAAAATGTCACACCTGTTAATACTTTTTGTGTGGCGTGAGTGTAGTAGGGAGAAAAGCGATGTTATAAATTAAGTGATTCAAGGGTTTTTCAGTTTCGATACAAAAAATGGTGAAGCTCCCTCCCTTCCGAGGGAAGGATGGGGTAATACACCGACTGGTCTACGATTATTAAGTGAGGTTACAAGGATCCGCTGGGAAAGGTGGCAACGTTTAGGATTTTAGAACAAGCTCGGGCTAAACATGGCACCTTAAAAACTGTTACCTTACTTGTGGCCACCCCTAAAAAAGCACACAAAAACATTCCAAATACGGGTTGAATGCTTTATAATCAACGCCCTGGAGGTGATTGAAAAATGGAAAGATTCACAGTTGATGACCTGTGGAAGGTTATGCCCAATAAATACAAAGCGATTGTGATTGCCTCTAAAGAAGCAAGGAGAATTGCAAGAGAGGCAAGAGAAAAGGGAGAGAAGCTACCTATAAAGCCCACCATACTGGCACTTGAGAAATTGATCAGAGGTGAAATTAAGTGGAGGATTGTTAAAAAGACAAAAGTCAGAAAGGTGGTGATAAGTGAAGGTCCTTCTGGGCGTAACCGGTAGTATAGCGGCATACAAAAGTGTTTTAGTTGCACGACTTTTAGTAAAAGCCGGGCACGAAGTAAAAACTATACTTTCAAGAGGGGGTGAGAATTTTATCTCATCACTCTCTATATCCAACCTTACAGTTAACGACGTTTTTACAGAGGACGACTTCTGGATTCCCGGTCAGAAAGTGCCTCTTCACATCGAGCTCGCGAGGTGGCCAGATGTTGTGGTTGTGGCACCAGCCACCATGCACTTCTTAGGTAAGCTCGCCCACGGACTTGCAGATGACCTTCTGACATCCACGATTGGAGCTATAGACAGACCTGTTTTGCTTGCTCCAGCCATGCACACCGAGATGTGGAACAGTCGCGTACTTCAGGACAATGTAAAAAGGCTGAAAATTTTCGGGTATGAATTCATAGGCCCTTACGAAGGTGAGCTTTCCTCTGGAGACCGTGGCATTGGTCGTATGGCTGAGCCCGAAGACATCATTGAGAGAGTCATCGAGATTGGAAATACCGAGAGAAAATTACGCGGTAAAAAAATTGTCATTACCTATGGTGGCACAGAAGAAGATATTGACGAAGTGCGTGTAATTACCAATAAATCCAGCGGCAAAATGGGCATTTCTCTCTCAAGAAGGGCAAAAGAGCTCGGAGCTCACGTTATCGCGGTGGTGGGAAGAGTTGAGGTTCATCCCCTTTACTACGATGAAATTTACTACGCCCGCAGTGTTGACCAGCTTTCGGCGACCCTTCATGAAATTGTGCCTAAAGCGGATGTCCTGATAATGGCCGCCGCTGTATCAGATTTTAAGCCTGTTGGGCGAATGGAAGGCAAGGTTAAAAGAGGTGGAAAACTGGTAGTAGAATTTGAGCCTACTGAAGACATTTTGAAAAGTCTGAGTGAACATAAGAGACCCGACCAGGTTTTCGTGGGATTTGCCCTTGAATCCAAAAATCTACTTGAAAACGCCAGGAAAAAGATGGAAGAGAAGGGAGTGGACATGATTGTGGCAAATTACGCTACTGCCATGGGAAGCGATTACATCAGTGGATACATTCTAATGAAGGATGGAGAGAGAATACCCCTCGAGACCATAACCAAGTCCGAGCTTGCAATTTTGCTTTACGACAAAATAGCCGAGAAAATTGAAAAAGGATAACTTAGAAGTACTCCTGTTTTTAAAAGAATTCCTCGGAATAAATGAAATTTTGGTGGAGAAGGAAGAGGTGAGAACTGTCGAAAAAGAACTCGAAGAGCTAAAAGAAGAGGTTTACAGGTGTAAGAAATGTCCCCTTCACCTGCAAAAAACAAACTACGTTTTTGGCTCAGGGAATCCATACGCAAAGGTCATGTTCGTGGGAGAGGCACCGGGTGCAGATGAAGACCGTGAAGGTCTGCCATTTGTTGGCAGGGCTGGTAAACTCCTGACTCAACTTTTAAAGGAGATTGGGCTTGACAGAGAAAAAGATGTTTACATTGCCAATGTTTTAAAATGCAGGCCCCCCGGCAATAGAGACCCTCTGCCCGCAGAAATCAGGGCTTGCAGCCCATACCTTGTAAAACAGATAAAAATAATAAAACCCAAGCTTCTTGTGGCGCTTGGCAGATTTGCTGCATATTTCCTTTCCGGAAGGGATAAGGTTCCGCTTTCGAAACTCAGGGGTAAACTCCACGAATCGGTTTTCGGCCCCAGGTTGCTCGTTACATATCACCCTGCGGCAATTTTGAGAAATCCAGGCCGTATGCATGAAATCAAAAGTGATTTTCGCATGATTTTAAAAATCCTTGAAGAAAATGGAGGTGAGAACTGATGAGACGACTTAAGCTTTACATTATGGCAACTCGACCGCCATTCTTCACTGCAAGTATTGTGCCTGTATTGCTCGGTACGGCCATGGCCTGGGCATGGTATGGCAAATTTTCGCTGGTGGATTTTCTTTTAACGCTCGCGGGTGTGATCGCGCTTCACGCAGGTGCAAATGCCTCAAACGACTACTATGACTGGAAAAACGGAACAGACAGGTATAATAAAACATTCGCTTTCCCCTTTACCGGGGGCTCAAGAATGATTCCAAATGGTTTAATTTCTCCAGAAGAGATGAAGGCGATCTTTATGGTCGCATACCTCATTGCCCTTGCAATGGGCATTATTCTATTCATCCGTCATGGATACATTGTTCTGGTACTCGGATTCATCGGGCTACTTTCAGGTTATTTCTATACTGCAACCCCTCTTTTCCTTGCCGGAAAGGGTGTGGGCGAAATTCTCATTGGCTTGAACTTTGGTATTTTGATCACATTGGGGGCATTTTTTGTTCAAACAGATTTTCTCTCATGGACACCGGTTATCGCATCCATTCCTGTCTCCCTTCTGATAACACTTGTTCTCTGGATCAACCAATTTCAGGACAGTGAAGCGGACAAAAAAGCGGGCAAAGTTCATCTCGTGGCAAGACTTGGATTAAACAGGGCAGCACAGATTTACATCGTCCTGCTCTATCTATCCTATTTAAGTGTAATTATTGGCATCCTTGCAAAAGCACTCCCTGTCTGGTCATTAATCGCCTTTGTCACTCTCCCTGTGGCTATCAAAACTCAGAAGATTGTGAAAAATAATTACAACAGGTTCCGTGAGCTTACACCTGCAAATGCTGCCACGATAAAGCTTCACCTGAATATCGGACTGCTCCTTGCAATCTCGTTTATTATTGACAAAATTCTGTAAGAGCTAAAAAATAGAGCCGTGAAGCGGTATTTAAAAACTATTATCATAGCACTTGTTACGTTTGGAGTGCTTTCCCTGGTCACGCTCGTTGTGGTGGACCAGGTAATCATGCCCATGTACACTCGTCACGGGCAGGAGATAAAGGTGCCAGACGTGAGAGGCATGAGTGTTTCAAAGGCGAATGTAACTCTCGTAAAACACGGGCTCGTTCCCGTAATAAAGGGGTACAAAACCTACCCCGCTCCACCGCAGACTGTTGTCGAGCAGTACCCATTGCCCGGGAAAATAGTCAAGGTGGGGCGAAAGGTTGAATTAACACTGGCGGATTGACATGAAGAAACTGAAGATTGCAATGGCCCAGATTGAAACGAAGCTTGGAGATGTTCAGGGCAATAAGGAGAAAATTATTGATGCCATTTATAAAGCACGCGAGAGTGGGGCGAAAATCCTCATAACTCCGGAGCTTTCAACCCTGGGATTTGGCTCTGGCGACATATATCTTGATAAGGTCAATGAAAATCTCGAAGCCCTCGAGGAGATAAAGCAGGTAGCCGGCGAGGCCGGAATAATTGGTGTAGTAGGATTTGTAGACCAGGATGAAAGGGGATTTTTCTACAATGCAGCTGCTATCATCGAAGATGGTGAGATCATCGGTAAGTATCATAAGGTGCAGCTCGTAAACTACAGGCTTTTTGATGAGAAAAGATACTTTAAACCCGGTTCACATCTGCCAGTTTTTAAAACAAAATATGCGAATCTTGGTGTCCTGATCTGCGAGGATGTATGGTTTCCTGAGCCATCGAGGGGACTAACATTCCGAGGTGCTGAAATACTGATTGTTCTCTCTGCATCTCCCTACGATAGAGGCAAAAATCTACTGTGGAAAGATTTTCTGAGGGAGCGCGTGAGAGACAATATACTTCCTGCTGTTTTCGTGAACCAGTCAGGGATACAGGACGGCGTTACCTATTGGGGAGGTAGCATGGCGTTCAGTGCATCGGGTAAGCTGATAAAAGAGCTTCCACTGCTTGAAGAAACCTTTGGTACAGTGGAAATTGATTTAGATGAATCAAAGAGACTCCGAAGACGCGACATCAGGGTGCGTGAGGTAAGAAGGGAAATTCTCGAAGAACTCCTTGATGCCTATGAGGATATGAATCTATGAACCAGACAATAGACATAAAACTCACTGAAGAAGAGCTGGAAATTTTTAAAAGGATCATCCAGAAATCTATTCTCACGAGGATTGAGAAAATACGTGCAAAAGGCGGAGTGGTGGCGCTTTCTGGTGGAATTGATTCATCCCTTGTGGCCACTCTTGCCCACGAGGTTCTTGGGGACAAACTGCTTGCCATCATAATGCCAGAAGAGGGAATTTCTCCTGAAAATGACATTCGGGATGCCCTGAATCTCGTTAAATCCCGGGGAATCAAATACAAATATATCAAAATCAACGATGCCGTGAAATGGTTTACAGAGATGCTCCCCAATCAGGATCTAAATGATCCAAGAACACGACTCACTATTGCCAATGTAAAGCCCCGGATCAGGATGATCGTGAACTATATGTACGCCAACTACGAGGGTAAAATTGTACTTGGTACGTCCAACAAAACAGAGCTTCTCCTCGGATATGGAACAAAATTTGGCGATATGGCGGCAGATATCTATCCTATAGGTGACCTTTATAAAACTCAGGTATGGCAACTCGCCGAATATATCGGTATCCCAACGGAAATCATACGCAAGAAACCATCTGCCGGGCTCTGGAAAGGACAAACTGACGAAGAAGAACTCGGCCACACTTATTACGAAATAGACCGGGTTCTGTACGCTCTCGTGGAGCTTGAACTCTCCGTCCGGGAAACTTCGGAGTTGCTCAATATCAGCATGGACTCAGTTGAGGACATTTATCGAAGAATCATACGCTCAGAGCACAAGAGAAAACCTCCCACAATCACGAGACTTTCAAAGATGTGCCTGGACAAAGACTGGCGCTATCCAGTCGAAAGGTATTAGTTTCCACCGGGCAATTCATTGAACATATTCGATTTATGGCATAAAATTTAATTGAAAATTTAAATGGAGGTAAAATGAAATGAGAAAGAAAATTTCAATGATAGGTGCAGGTCATGTGGGCGAGCATGCTGTAAGAGAAATGCTCGCAAGGGAGTTAGGAGATATCGTCCTTCTTGATATAGTCGAGGGAATGCCACAGGGTAAAGCTCTGGACATGGCAGAAGCTGCACCACTTCTTGGATACAGTTACTTTGCCAAAGGTTCGAATAACTACGAAGACATCGCAGATTCCGACGTTGTAATCATCACGGCTGGACTCGCAAGAAAGCCAGGAATGAGCCGTGAAGACCTTCTTGAGAAAAACTTCAAGATCATTCGCGGCATTGCCGAGCAGATTAAAAAGTATGCCCCAAATTCTTACGTCATCGTGGTAACAAACCCTCTCGATGCAATGGTTTATACAGTCCATAAGGTTCTTGGTTTTGAGAGAAACAGAGTTATGGGAATGGCGGGTGCTCTCGATGCCACAAGATTCAGGGCTTTCATTGCCATGGAACTCGGTGTCTCCCCTGAAGATGTTCAGGCAATGGTGATGGGAACACATGGTGATTTGATGGTTCCTCTGCCGAGGTTTGCATCTGTATCAGGAATACCTATCACTGAGCTTCTTGATAAGGAGACTATAGACAGGCTTGTTGAGAGAACCAGGAAGGGCGGTGGAGAAATTGTCTCACTTCTGAAGACAGGAAGTGCATATTACGCACCTGGTGCAGCAGTGGCAATCATGGTCGAGTCCATTATCAAGGACAAGAAGAGGGTTATCCCAACATCTGTGTATCTA
>JALXCE010000342.1:7299-10687 GCA_026991055.1 Caldifarciminota bacterium
TCTAAATGGCGAATATGGAATTAAGGACGTGTTTATCGGAGTGCCTGTGGTACTTGGCGCAGGTGGAGCAGAAAAGATAATCGAGCTTGATCTCAATGATGAAGAAATGGCAGCGCTCAGGACCTCAGCCGAGCATGTGAAGAAGTTAGAGGAAGAGGTTGACGAGCTATTTAAGAAATTTGCGTAAGAAATTTGAGGTTGTGGGCGGCGCCGAAGGCGCCGCCCACAACCCTTTTCCCCATAAATAAATCCTCCATCTTTTTCTCACGTAGTTCCCCCACTCAACAAAAATATTACCGGGTAACCGACTGGATTTAACCCGAGCTTCCCGTCTGTGATTTTTGATTCAGAATGCCGGCTATCACTATGAGGGCGAGGCTCAGCCCGAAAATCGGGCTGAGCCTCGCCCCAAAAATCAACACAACATACAGAGTCGAAATTATCGGTGTTAAGTACACAAACAGCGCAACATATGACGCTTCCGCCTTCCTCAATGCAAGTATCCAGAATAGGTAAGAGTACCCATTGACTAAGATTCCATTTATTAGCACCGGCAGAATACTTTTGCCGTGAGGCACTCTGAAGCTTGAGAAAATAAGCATTCCCACAAGCGAAAAAATTAGGGCTGTTCCAAAATACACAGTAAGAAGAGGTAAATGCGGGATTTTTATGTCTTTACTCAGTACAGAAAACAGTGCAAAAACAAAAGCGGCAAAAAGAACTATCAGGTCAACCCTGAGACTTGAAAACCGGATACTATGTAAATTTCCCCTGGTTATCACAAGTAAAACTGCCACAAATCCAAGTAATGCTGAAACAACCCGCAGAGCAGTGAGACGCTCATTCAATATGATCATAGATAAAATCACGATAAAAAGGGGCCAGCTGTATTGAATTATCAGCACTTCAAGGGGCTTTGCATGAGAGTAGCCAAAGTACAGTAAAATGTAGTAAAGATAGGTTCCAAGGAATCCAAGCCCTGCAGCCTCAAAAAATTCTTTTCTCGAGAGACTCCAGCCGGAATTCCTTTTGAGGACGAGCGGAATGAAGTATGCAAGGAAAGAAAGGAGGCTTGACCAGAATAGAAACTGGTGATGGTCGAGGTTTGTCTGTCCTAATTTTGAAACTACCGGGATAAGGGCCCAGAGAGAGACGCAAATAAGGACAAGGAGATAAGCCTGCATGGAAAATATTATAAAGAAAAAAAATCCCCAGGGAGCGGGGACGGACTCCCTGGGGCAGGAGGGGGTGGTTGGATGGGGATTTTTTTCGTTATTTAAAGAGCATCATCTTTAAGCGTGAATAATTATAACAACGCCGTTGGGTAAAATCAACCCCCAGTTGAAAACTGTTGAAGTTATGGGAATTACCAGCCCCCACTCGCGCCACCTCCACCAGAGGCGCCTCCTCCAAAGCCTCCGAATCCTCCACCACCATCTCCTCCACCCCATCCTCCAAATCCACCTCCCCAGAAAATTGTTCCGCCTCTTCTTTTTTTCCTCAAGAAAAATGGGAGAATGAAGAGGATAACAAAGATCAACCAGATGATAGCACTACGCCAGTCGTTTTGATTCTGGCTCACAGGCTGTGCCTTTTCTGTCTCATCCAGATTTACACTGTATTCTACGGCGATCAGTTCCATGGCCCTTCGGATGCCATTCTCAAGCCCTTTGCCAAATTCCCCCTTTTTAAAGTATGGTACGATATAATTTCTGATTATGTCTCCCGCACGGCCATCGGTTATAATTCCCTCAAGGCCGTAACCAACTTCTATTCTCACCCTCCGCTCTCTCAATGAGACAAGAAACAGAAGACCGTTATCCTTTGATTTTGAGCCAATTCCCCATGATTCAAACAATCTGAAGGCATACTCTTCGATGGATGAATATGGCTCGTAGGTTTCAATGGTTACAACTGCTATTTCGACACCGAGTTTTTGCTTTGCAATTCGGCAGAGATGCTCTATTCTCGCCTCTTCCGCAGGCGATAGGATATGGGCAAAATCATTGACATACCCTCTCGGAGGAGGGAATTTCATCAATATTGCAATAAATAAAAGCAGTTTCATTTCACCTTTAGCCGGTCAACAAGATCGATAAGTTTTTCCAGCTCCTCATGGAACTGGTACGTGACATTGTTTAAGTCGTCGTGAGAAATTGGGGCACCTTTCTTTATCTCCCACGCCTTTTCGAGGATAGAGCTTGAAAATCCTGTCTGCTCCTCAAGTTTTTTGGCCAGCTCAAGGAAATCGTAGGGTGGCTTAACGTTGAATAATCTTAAAACACCCCTGAATACGGGCACGAACGAGGTAACTGTTCGAACGAAAAATCTTTTGAACTCTGTAGTGTCATTCGAAAGGAAGATGATGCCCTGTCGAAATTTAAGAAGTTTACCTTTGAGTTCACTTTCCACCTGCAATCTAAGATTCCCGGCCTGAATATCAATAGAGTTTACAAGGTCTTTCCCAAAAACGAGGATGTGATTTTCCATTATTTCGCTGAATTCAAGCGGAAAAACATCAGTGGAACGGTATAAATAATCAGGAGTTGCGATAATCGGAGGGGCGACCTTCTTTTTGGCCCATTTTGCGTGAATTCTGTGGTAAAGCTTGAGGTCATTGATATTTACCTCATCGAGGATAATGAGAAAGTTTAAATCGGATACACCCGGTATGAATGATGGAGTAGCAGCACTTCCGTAGAGATAAATGGAGACAAGCTTTTCTCCATAAAGTTCAATGACGTCTTTTTTGTACTCGTCTAAAATTTTTAATAGTTCCATGATTTGCTCTCCATTGCTTCCTTCTGTTAATCCATTTTCTCAGTCTTTCCATACCTTTTATGACATCGTCCATGTCAGGCATTTTCTCTCTGACAAAATAAAGATAAAAATATGCAAGGTCAAGGTACCATTCTGCATCATCGGTGTGAGCGTTAAAATACTTTGCCTTTGCAAGGTTGTAGTAAAGAATGGTCAGACTGTAATAATATTCACGCTGATCCTTGAGGGTCATGGGTACAAGTTTTTTGAAAACCCTTTCAACTTCCCACCAGTGCCCGCGGCGTCTATAGGTAAAAGCAAGTGTCCACATGAATGACCGGGAATTCGGATAGGAATCCACCACTGATTTTGCGATTCTCACTGCCTTTCTCGAGGGTTTAAGAAACGCGAGAACCCATGCATACTCATCTCGCGCTGGAATTCTTGTATATTTTGCGCTATCTGCAGCAAGTTTTATCTCTTCTAATGCCTTCTCTCGATAATCCCCGGGTGCGATAAACCATTTTACAAATCTGGGGAGTACTGAAAGGGCAAAGTGAAACGTTCCGAGTCCGAGGTAGGCGTCATAAAGTTCAGGGTATATTCTGAGGGTCTTTTTATAGTAGGA
>JALXCE010000343.1 GCA_026991055.1 Caldifarciminota bacterium
CTTCCCAAAATCGTAAAGTACGATGAAATAGACTTTGTTATTTACAAAAAGTTCATTGAATACTTGAAGAACGCCGAGATCATTCTTGTACAGATTGATCCCGAGGTTTACAGGCTTTCAAGACAGGAAATTCAATAAAAGGAGGTCGGGATCATGGCAAGATTTAATGGGGTAAAAATTAAGTATTATGGACATTCAGCTTTTAAGCTTACCTCCCCAGAAGGCAAAGTAGTTTTAATTGATCCGTGGTTAACGAATCCAATTGCGCCGAAGGGAGCTCTTGATGAACTCGATAGGGTGGATTTAATTCTTGTTACCCACGGGCATGGCGATCACATAGGAGACACAGTGAGTATTGCAAAGAAATTTGATGCTCCGGTGGCCGCAATCTTTGAAATTGCCGTGTGGTTGTCCGGTCAGGGTGTTTCAAATACCATCGGGATGAACAAGGATGGTACTATTGAGGTTGGCGGGATCAAGGCAACCATGGTAGACGCAACTCATTCATCTACGATTGACACCGGTAATGGGTTCGCACCAGGTGGTGAAGCAGCAGGATTTATTGTCGAATTCGAGAATGGCCTTAAGGTTTACCACACAGGTGATACAGGATTTACTGGAGTGATGCCCATCATCGGAGATTTTTACAAGCCAGACGTGCTGATGATACCCATTGGAAGTGTATTTACGCTGGGGCCGAAATCAGCCGCTTATGCGGTGAAACTCATAAAGCCCAAATGGGTAATTCCCATGCACTTTGAGACCTTCCCGGTACTTACAGGTAAGCCTGAGGAGTTCAAGGAGGCCCTTGATCCAGAGTACAAGGAGAAGCTGATTATCATGTATCCGGGAAATGAGATAGAGTAGGATTTTTAGCGAATGATTTGTTAAGGTGGGGCGGGGCCCTTCGGGCCCCGCCCCACCTTAAGTTTATTTCCAGGAATGCAAAATTAACCACCTTTTATTTGACTAAGTCCTAAACTTCTTAACCCTGGAGCCAATAAGCTCCTTACCTCCATGATTTGCCTCTGTGGTAGTGAGTGGATGGAGTGTCCAGCCTGGAAATTCAGCCAGATCCAATTTTTTCCTTTCAACTCCACTGGAGACTGTTCGAAAAAATCTCAAATTCTTTGATTTTTGAGGAAAAATTTACCCCCCACCTTGTTCCTCCCCCCACGCACAAAGTGCGTGGGGGGAGGAGAGGAGGGGGATTTTTCGAATAAGCTCACTCCACTGGATAGTTCACTCTCTCACAGGTATCATTGGAATTCATACAATGCTGGAAGTGCTCAAAAGGAGGTGAGTTAAGATGCCGATTTACGAGTACAGATGCAAAAAATGCGGAAAGGTCAAAGAATACCTCGTGCTCCCCGGTGAGGAAGAGCCCAAGTATTGTGACGAATGTGGTGGTGAATTGGAGAAATTGCCATCATTTGGAGTGGGATTCGTTTTTAAAGGCTCAGGGTTCTATATCACAGATTACAAGCACAAGAATTACTCTGAAGGTGGTAACGGAAGAAAGGAGCACAAAGAGGAGAAGGCGACAAAAGAAGTAAAGTCAGATTGAATTAAAACCTGGCAGGAAATATAATTTCCCAGATGAATTTACCCGTAAAATATAGACCCAAAACCTTTGAGGAAGTTGCCGGCCAGCAGCATGTTACTCGAACTCTGCAGAATGCTTTGAAGACCGGCAGGATTTCTCAGGCCTATTTATTCGCTGGCCCCCGAGGAGTAGGAAAGACTACAACTGCCAGAATACTTGCAAAGGGACTCAACTGCGAAAAGGGTGTAACCCCGCATCCCTGCAATCAGTGCGAAATATGTAGAGAAATTGACGAGGGTAAAAGCCTTGATGTTATTGAGATCGACGGCGCTTCCAACAGAGGCATTGAAGAAATTCGCAGCCTGAGAGAAAAGATAAGGTTTACCCCGGCCAGGGCCCGGTACAAGGTCTACATCATTGATGAGGTTCACATGCTTACAACCGAGGCCTTCAATGCCCTGCTTAAGACCCTCGAGGAACCGCCACCGCACGTGATTTTTATTTTCGCAACCACCGAGCCGAGGAAAATTCCAGAAACAGTTATCTCAAGGACTCAGAGATTCGATTTCAGGCCACTTTCAAAGAAAGAAATTGCTGAACGACTGAAATTTGTCGCGGAAAAAGAAGGCATTGAGGTCCATCCAGACGCCATTATGAGGATAGCAAAGTATGCCGATGGCTCTCTAAGAGATGGTCTTGCACTTCTTGAGCAGCTTTACGTATTTTCCAACGGCCCGATTAAGGTTGAGGACGTAAATCAGGTTCTTGGAATCATTGACGAGGAAATTTTTGTAAAAATAATCGAATCGGCACTCAAGGGTGATACTAAAAACGTTCTTGAGATGGCAAACAATGCATTTGACCAGGGCTACAGCGTTCATGAGTTTACACGTAGTTTTAGCGAAGCAGTGCAGGAGTTGACGAGGGCAAAGTTTTATGGAGAGAAAAATCCATTTTATGAGCTTGCACAGAAGATTTCAAAGAGTCAGCTTGTGGCTACCATGAAGATCGCCCTGGATATGGAAGAGATTGCAAGATATACGCAGAATCCGAGAGTGGGAATAGACTATCAGCTGATCAGGCTTTCTTATCTTGATAAAATCCTGAGAATTGACAAAGTCCTCGAAGAGGCCGGTGTTTACCTGGTGGAAGAGCGTCCAATCGAGAAGAAACATGAAGAGCTAAAAAAGCCCGAAGAGAGAAAAGAAGCTGGACATATGACGGAGAAGGAAGAGCCACAGGAGAGCTTGAAAGAGCGACTTATGGACCTCCTTGAAGAAAAGGCCAAAAAAGAGCCACAGCAGCTTGAAGAGAAAAAGTCAGATGAAAAAGTCATGAAAGCCGCTGAGGAGGAAAATGTTGAGAAAGATGAGGTTGATGTAATTGCGAGAGAAAAGTTATTAAAAACTCTTGAAGAGCATATTCCTTTTGTTACCACAGTTATTGAGAAGTCTCATTTGAGAATAGACAACAGCAATATATTCGTGGGGGTGAAGGATGATTTTGAGAAGGACCTTGTTCTGAGACATCGTAACAAAATACTTTTCATTTTGTACGACAGGTTTAAAACCAAATTTTCGTTACTGGTTGATATAGTTGATGAGGAGGTGAGAGCGTCTGAAGAGAAAGAAGATAATCTGTCACCTGCTCTCAAAAAGCTGATGGACAAGTTTG
>JALXCE010000344.1 GCA_026991055.1 Caldifarciminota bacterium
AGGGTGGCAAATCCCGCGGCAATGATGGTCGCGACAAGCACCATAAACAACACCGCGAGATACTCTGTCCCGATGGGCCCGAGCCCCCATTTTTCAGCAAGTTTTAAAACCAGTTGTTCCATCTTTCCTCTCCATTAAGGTTTTTAAATCACCTATCAATTTCTGGTGCGATAATGTCCAGACTTGAAATCAGTGCAACGAGGTCCTGAATCATAATTGGTTCCTTGAGATGTTCAAATATGGTCATGGCTGTAAAAGAACCAGTCCTGATTTTGAGCCTGTAGGGTCTTGGTGAGCCGTCGGAGACCAGATAGAATCCCATATCACCACGAGGGGCTTCTGTTCTCACATAAACCTCATTGGGTGCAGGTTTAATGACACGCGGTGTCTTGGCCCTGATCTCACCTTCAGGCATCTGTTTGAGTGCCTGACGGATAATTTTTGCACTCTCACGCATCTCAAGAATCCTGACCCAGAGACGGTCAAAGGAGTCACCGACACTACCCATCATTCCTGTTCCAACAGGTACCTCAAAATCAAGCTCCGGATAGACAAGGTATGGCATCTCTTTTCTGAGATCCCATTTCACGCCACTCGCTCTAAGATTAGGTCCCACCAGTCCGTGATTTATTGCCATCTCGGGTGGTATCACAACCACGTTTGCCATTCTCTTAACGAAAATGTGGTTGAATGTGATAAGACGGTTAAACTCATCAATAAATTTCTCAAAATGGTCAAGCCACTCGAGGGCCCTATCCTTCCAGCCCGGTGGAAGGTCATGGGAGACCCCACCAATCCTGATGTAATGGTGAGTCAACCTCTGTCCACAAAGGGCCTCAAAAAGGTCATTTGTTTTCTCACGCTCACGGATGGCATGGAGAAACGGGGTAAAGGCACCAAGGTCCATCGAATAGGCACCCACGAATATCAGGTGAGAGGCAATCCTGTTGAGCTCAATGGCAATAACCCTCAGGTACTGTGCGCGCTTGGGGATTTCAAGCTCAAGCAATTTTTCAACCGCCATCGCGTATGTTACATTTGCCGAAATTGCTGCAAGATAATCCACCCTGTCTGTGTAGGGCAGAAATCCGGGATAGGTTACTTTCTCTGCAATTTTCTCAATAGCTCTGTGAAGGAATCCTATCTCCGGTGTGATTTTGTGAATAATTTCAGAGTCAACATCAATGACAAATTTGATAACACCATGGGTTGATGGGTGGTGAGGCCCCATGTTGACAGTAAGCATCTCACCTTCTGGTGTGTAAAAAGCATATTCAGCCATCACTCTTCCTCCGGTGGTTTAACAAGATGGAAAAGGTAAACCGGGTTTTCTCTTTCTGTGCTTATGCCATGGTATTCTTTGGGTTCCTCGTAGTCCTTTCTCATAGGGTGTCCTTCCCAATCCTCGGGCATGAGGAGTCGCTTGAGATTTCTGCTTCCCTTGAATACAACTCCAAAGAGGTCGTAGGTCTCGCGCTCGAGCCAGTTTGCATTTGCCCAGATACTGTCAATGGAATCAACCACAGGATTTTCCCTGTTAAGCTCCACCTTCACCACCAGCATGTGGCGGTGCTTGTACGACCAGAGGTGGTAAACCACGCGGATGAGATTCTCATCTGGATAATCGACTCCAGCGATGGACATTAGGAAATCGAAATAGAGGTCAGGATCATCGTGGAGATATTTAGCGATCTCAAGCCATTTTTGAGGATTCACTACCACAAACGGGTCTTTTACGCTTTCATCCAGTCTGATGATATCGTCGCCAAATTTTTCCTTAAGCTTCTCGAAAATTTCTTTAGTTATCATTTTTTATCCACCTCATGAATTTGAAGAATCTTGTGCCAACATAATTTTTGAAGTAAGGCTCGCGTCCAACCTTTTCTCTGAGTTTCAGAATTGCATGGGTAAGGGCCTCAGGTCTCGGAGGACATCCAGCAACATAAACATCCACAGGGACAATCTTGTCAACTCCTTTGAGAACCGAGTAAGAATGCTGGAAGAGACCACCGGTATTGGAGCAGCTTCCCATGGAAAGAACGTATTTTGGATCAGCAAGCTGGTCGTAGAGACGGCGCACCCTTTCAGCCATCTTGTAGGTAATGGTACCTGCGACAATTATGAAATCCGACTGACGGGGGGAGTTTCTGAAAACCACTCCAAACCTGTCGAGGTCTGCTCTCGGGCCACCGGTCTGCATGAGCTCAATACCACAGCAAGCTGTAGCAAAGAGCAAATACCACAGGGAATTCTTCCTCGCCCAGTTAACGGCAAGGTCAAGGTTGGTAACCATTATTACGCCGTCTGCTGTGTGCTCGATATGCGTGGTTTTGGTGATATCAACTTTCTCAACTTTGCTCATGTGTGCTCACCTCCGATTTTTTCCAGAATCCCATAACTCTAACCCACTCGAGGTCGTGCTTACCCCAGAGGTAAACAAGTCCGATAAAGAGAATCACGGAGAAGATAGCGATTTCAAAAAATGCCAGTCCCCCAAGATGAGCCGCAAGCCACTTCCGATAAACAACAGCTACGGGAAAGATAAATGCCACTTCAATATCGAAAATGATGAAGGCAATGGCATAGATGTAAAACCGGGGGTTATAGTTGAACCATGCGGGCATAAGCGGTCTTTCGGCACATTCATAAGGGTAGTCCTTTTCAGCGAAGGGACGCCCCTTTGGCCTCAAAAATTTACCAATCCAGAGGGCTAAAAATACAAAAATAACCGCAAATACCCCAAATGTGAGAGCTGTAGCCAGTTTAAAGATCATCTCTCCACTCCTTTGGTTATTTTTTCATAAAAATTGCGGCAAAAATTTGCGTTTATTATATTCTCCCCTTTGATGGACGGTCAAGAAAACGGCATAACACCAGAGGATAGCTAAAATCATTTTAAAATTTGAGGGAATATAAAGACATTCGCAATCCGCATCGTGGAGAATGGAATTCTTTGGATTAAAAAGGTTTCACAAGAGGAATTTTCTTGCGGGCAAAATTTACCCTCAAATACAAACAAAAACTTCCTCTCCTCGCATAAATCCTTTGCGGGGAGAGGTCAGGAAAGGGGTACATTTAAAAATTTCTTCACCATTCTCCCCTAACCCCTCCTTCCTCAAGGAAGGAGGGGGATTTGAGTAAAAATTTCACCATTGCTGGCTTAAGCAAAAACTCCCTCCCTTCCCTCCGGGAAGGGAGGGCTGGGGT
>JALXCE010000345.1 GCA_026991055.1 Caldifarciminota bacterium
AGGGGAAATTTGTTACCTGGCCTATGATAATTATTGAGATTACGGGAATTCATTGGAAAGGTGTCAACTAAAATTAGATTTTTCGAAGGAGTTTTTAAATGAAGTTCCCAATTTCTTTAAAGAAGTGCTTAATCTGAGATAGACTCCTTCTGGGACTCAGGATAGGAGTTAGAATTGCCCAGCCTGCGACGATATAAAATGCTGTTTTGTCCCGTGTGTAGGTATAAACGATGAAGGCAAAATAGATGAGTGCCATCCAGAGCATCAGTGGAGCATCGTTGTGCAGGATGAAATAGGCACCAATAAATACGACGCTGACGATGAGGACGGTAACCCACGAAATGGCATTTCTTGATAGCAAAAAGTATAGAATTGAGATGTCAAAGCACAGGTCTGCGTACAGATCGAGACCACCCAATTTGGTTCCACCATACTTTCTCGCAATCATGCCATCAAGCATATCTGAGGCCCATCCTGCGGTAACAAGAATGGATGCTGTGAGAACAGTATTTGCAGCAGAAAAGATAAGAATGGCATCTATGAGACGGAAAAAGGTGAGGAAATCTGCAACCACATGCATTCTCTGGGCAATTGCCTTCATGACAGTTATTAGATAACACAGAATCGGGTGAATTGCAAATGAGTAAATTATCACCTCTTTACTGTTTATTTATTCGATGTTATTATGTGGAACTTTTAATCATGGTCAGGCTTTTTATTACATGGCATAAATGGGTGAGCATAATTTTTGTTGTCTTTATCCTTCTTTTCCCTATCAGCGGAATTGTACTGAACCATAGAAAACTCTTCTCCCACATTGACGTCAGCCGAAGCCTTCTGCCTGATGTTTATAAATTCAAAAACTGGAACAACGCGGCGGTAAAAGGCACGGAGAAAATTGGTGAGGATAGTGTATTGATTTATGGCAACATCGGCATCTGGCTGACTGACACCCTGGGTAGCTTTTTTGAGGATTTCTCAAAAGGATTGCCCCATGGTATGGACAATCACAAGATTTGCAAAATATTTCGTACTTCAAATGGCAGGATTTTAGCTGGCACCCTCTTCGGACTTTACGAATTACGAAATGGTGTGTGGAAGAAGGTCCGTATCCCCACACATGAGAAAAGAGTAGTAGATATCACAGAAAAACAGGATACGATAATTTTGCTGACACGTTCGCATCTCATTAAAACTGTAAATCTGCAAGAAATGGAAGTTCTGGAGCTACCACCACCCGCTGGATACGACGGGAAGGTGAGTCTTTTTAAGACCATGTGGATGCTCCATTCTGGCGAGCTTTTTGGATGGTTTGGAAAAATTTTCGTTGATATCCTTGCCCTTGTTTTTATTTTCCTTGTTCTCTCTGGAACGTACTATTTCTTTGGCTATTACATTGTGAAATTCCGAAAAGGCGGTCCGGGTGGATGGCTTAATCGGAGTATGAGGTTCTTACTTCGCTGGCATAATAAACTTGGCTGGATGGCCGTTTTATTCCTCTTGATTTTGACCATAACGGGTATGTTTTTAAGGCCTCCTCTCCTTGCGTTTGTAGCCTGGAGCAGGGTGCCGAAGATTCCATTTACCACTCTCGGCCCCCATAATGCATGGTATGATCGATTGAGGGCTGTGCTTTATAGAGATGATATAAAAGGCTACATTATTGCCACCAATGATGGAATTTATTATGCTCCAGAAAATCTCAAGGAACCTTTGAGGAGGTTTAGACCTGCGCCACCTGTAAATGTTATGGGGATAACGGTTTTCAAGCCCCATGGTGACGGGAAAATACTTGTTGGCTCTTTTGATGGATTATTCAAATGGGATTACAAAACCGGTATGTTCTACGATTATATCAGGAAAATTCCAGGCTATCGATACCCATCCCCGCTTGTTACAGGCTTTACAGATGACATCCTGGGTGAATTTTATTTTGATTATGACAAAGGTGCGCGTCCCATAGGTACTTCCCGTGAATTTCCCACAATGCCGCAGAAGATTGCGGATTTGCCTATCTCACTCTGGAATGCGGCCCTGGAGATTCACACGGGCAGGGCTTATGTGAACTTTTTCAAAGAATTTACCATCCTTTACATACCCCTTGCCGGCCTCATACTGCTCAGCATCTTCACAACAGGTTTTGTTGTGTGGTGGAAGTTGTTTAAATAGAGCTGAATATTTGAGTGCATTCTATGAAAGGGAGGCTGAAAAGAGTGATTGTAAAAGGGAGTTTTAAAGATTAGGTTTTTTGAGCTTAAAATGTGCGCCCCCGCGAAGCGGGGGCGCACATAAATTTTATCCCTTCAACATATTCCTCAACACGTAATTCAAAATTCCACCATGCTTGTAGTACTCAACCTCGATAGGTGTATCCACGCGTGCAATCACGTTGAATTTAATCTCCGTGCCATCCTCTTTCACCGCTGTAACCTCTAATTTCTTTCCAGGAGTCAGACCCTCTTTTATCCCTCTGATGTGATAGACTTCCCTGCCGTCAAGGCCGAGAGTCTCTTTGTTTTCACCGGGCATGAACTGAAGCGGTAGGACTCCCATTCCAACAAGATTACTCCTGTGAATTCTCTCGAAGCTTTCCGCAATTACTGCCTTAATACCAAGGAGCATGGTCCCCTTCGCAGCCCAGTCACGAGAGCTTCCAGAGCCGTATTCTTTTCCTGCAATAACAAGAAGAGGTGTTCCATCTTCTTTGTATTTCATGGCGGCATCGTAAATGGTCATTACCTCACCAGTAGGCAGATAGACTGTCCAGCCACCTTCTTTTCCGGGAACAAGCTGATTTCTGAGTCTCACATTTGCAAATGTTCCGCGCATCATTACCTCATGGTTACCCCTACGTGAACCATAGGTGTTGAATTCCTCGGGCTTCACACCCTTTGAAAGAAGGTATTTGCCGGCAGGGGAATCAACAGGTATCGGGCCTGCAGGCGAGATATGATCGGTTGTTATGGTATCTCCAAGAAGGGCAAGGACGCGGGCATTTAAGATATCGTCAGGCTCTGGAACCTCTGGGGTGAGGTCTTTAAAGAAGGGCGGCTCCTGCACATAAGTGGAATTGGGATCCCAGTTGTAAAGCTCGCTCTTTTCTACAGGTAGGCTCTTCCATCTATCATCACCTTCGAATACATGAGCATACTTCGCTTTGTACATGTCAGAGGAGATGACAGAATCAATGATTTCGTTGACCT
>JALXCE010000346.1 GCA_026991055.1 Caldifarciminota bacterium
GAATTTTTACACGAGGTCGATCAGTAAGCCTTTGTGGGGGATTAAGGTTGTAAGAAGGTCAGCAAATCCTTCTTTTTTGAGTTTTATTGTAAGGGATTCGACTGGCATCAATTACTTTTACAATTATCTGAATTATCGGTTAACAGGTGTATCTGCCTCAGTTTCTTCTATGGTTTATGATTCCACCGGGAATAGAAGTTACCACTTTTCTTTTGGAACACTTATAAATGCAGTGCAAAACACGAGTGTTAATGCGGAAATTGACATTTACAGGAGGGGAGAAAAGACTGGCTTTTCGTATGATTTTGGATTTGGGAGATACAGGAATGTTCAGGGATTTAATGCTGTTTTGACTTTATCTGGAAGAGACAGTCTTTACACACCTGAGACACAACTTTTATTTCTCAATTTTATCCACAAGTCGATGATTTCTCTCTGGTATAAATGGAACTTAAATTTTCACGGAATATCGAGTGCTCAGGTTTCTGTCGTTACGCACAACTGGTTTGACTGGAATTTTGCTAATAAGAGATACAACAAGAATACTTTTTCCGTGGATGTCAATTTTCGGAGTGGCTGGCGATCAAGTCTATTTGTAGTGGATGAGTGGATGGACTGGCAGGGAATCCTGAAATTTGGAGGGTTATCTACATCAAAGGTTAGCTCAGGGTGGGATGTAGTGTCATTGGATTTAATCAAAGGAGTAATTGGAGACGAGAAATTCTTTAACACGGCTATATCTTTTGGGAAGAGTTTAGATTTTATGAATTTCAGCATTGAACTTGACCACTATTACTATGGCAAAGGGGAAAAGAGCAAATATATTGCGAGACTTAAGGGTGAGATGAAATTGCTAAAGAGAATCCTGCTGCGAACTTTCCTCCAGACCAACACTTTTAGCAGTAAAAAGACCTTAAATTTCCTCGTGGATTACGAGTGGAAGCGATTCAAACTGCTATCTGCTGCCAATTTTATAGAATACTCCGGCAATATGAGAAAAATTTACACGGTTAAATTTGTTTTTGAAATATAAATTTTTAATGAAGGGCTTGTTTGGGTGATTCATAAATAAGTGAGGTATGGGGTCTCACAGATGTTTGTGTAAAGGGAAAATTTCGGCCTTTGGGTGGTCATTTTTATGCGAATGCTTGAATGAGAGTAAAATTTTATAGGAGAAATGATATCCTGGGGAGATATACGAGGTTATACCGTTGGTAAACCTACACTGGATGAGGGACAGGTGATAAAAATTAAAAAGCGTCCCCGGCAGGATTCGAACCTGCGACCTGCGGTTTAGGAAACCGCCGCTCTATCCTGCTGAGCTACGGGGACGTGTGGTTGAAATTTATAAACGAAATCCCCCAACAAATCAAGCTTTTCAGGAACCCGTCAGAAATGTTATCCTTCCGGACCATCACTGACGATTAGGACTCTCTCAGACAGGGTAAAATTAGAAACTGCGGCTGGAATGAGTAGGTAAGGGGAAGACTTTTGAGTTACTCTATTCCCATTGACAGATCGAATGAATTGGTCGATTCTTCTAATCCTCATGGCAGGGAAAAGGGAAAGGATTCTGGAGGTCGCTAAAGAGCTCATTGGGAAGTTTGGCTTCAAGAAGACCACCATGGAGGATATTGCGCGCTCGGCAAGCATGGCAAAAGCCACCATTTACCACTACTTCACATCAAAAGAGGAAATCCTGAAAGAAATTATCAATAAGGAGGGCGAAACCCTCCGATTTATCCTCAAAAAGTCCATTGAAAAAATTGATGACCCGGAAGAGAAGATCAGAACCTATGCAAGGGTTAGATTTGAATACCTTGCACGGCTGGCTGTTTATTACTCTGCCATGAAAGACGAGTATTTCCAGTACTTTCCCTTTATCCGGAAAGAACGCGAGAAATACAATCAATTCGAAATTGACACCCTTACCAGCATTTTTGAAGAAGGAGTGAAACGCGACGTGTTTGATATACCGGACCCAAGACTTTACGCATTTTTAGTGCTCCAGGCCATGCAGGGGCTGGAATATCCCCTTGCAACCGGTGAGGCTCTGTCCTTTGAAGGCAAAAACCTGACACTTGAGGAAGCTATCAACGTTCTTCTGGATATTTTCATCAAAGGGATAAAGAAAAGAAATGGATAAATTCGAAGTAATTTTGACTACCCATTCCACCCCAGTCCTCCCTTCCCGGAGGGAAGGGAGGGAGCTCAATTTTTGCTTAAATCAGCAAAGCAAAGATGAAATCTTTGCGGTGAAGCCGGGAAATCCACAATACTCCATTGATGGGAAATATAGGGAAAAATGGAATAAATTTGGAGACTCAAGCTCCATCATCTCCCATAGGAACTACATGCAAATTTTTGAAAGTGATGGATTTGATCTGACACCAAACTACAAATTTTTTTGCACCTTATTCGACCAAATGAATAAAATAGTCGAAAGTTGCAAATACCGTCAGGGTGGGAGAGCAGGTGAGCAGGCTATCGGTTTTGAAATCTTCTCGCACACTTTGTGTGTGGAGGAGGCTGCGAAGTTAAACCGTACAAAATCGAGATGGGGTAAATCGCGTATGACACGCGCGACTATGGTCTCGAGTCGAACCTTTCCTGCGAATGCAACCAATGAAATGGAGAAGTTTTACATGATGTTGACTACCTATTTCTCCTCGGCTTTTCCTTCCCTTGGGAAAAGGAGGGAGTTCTACACCCGCATAAGCCAGCAAAGCAGGGATAAAACTTTTAAAAGAAAGCTAAGAATTTTTTCTCCTTCCCCGGGAAAAGAGGAGTTTGGTAAAAATGGGGAAAGAACGAAAATTAGATGGCTTGAATCCTTCAAACTCCCACACTTCATGCGTACGCAGGATGAATTGGATATGAAATGGAGCAGCCTGAGGCGTAAAGGAAAAAGCTTTTACTCAAAAATCTCGCTGATGGCCTGGGGATTCAACACAGTTTTCAACGAGGAGGTAAAAGATGGAAAAATTCGCTAAAAGTGTGCTTAAATTCAGAGTCCCAATTATAGCAATCTCCACGATACTTACCCTCTTTTTTGGCTACCAGCTACGAAAAATTCGCATTGAGAGTGATTTTGCGAAATACCTCAAGCAGAGTGCACCGGAGGTAAAGATATTCAACTACATCGGTGAAAAATACGGCGGTAACGAGATTGTGCTGGTGGCGATTGAGACCAACGACATCTTCACATACAACAACCTGAAACTCATCGCTAAACTCACGGACACCTATGCAAACCTGAAGGGTGTGGCATCAGTTACAAGCCTCACAAACATCATTGACATCCGGAAATCCGAGGGTGGCCTCGAGGTAACAAATCTTATTGATGAGAATAATATCCCACGCGACCCGGAAAGTCTCAAGAAACTCAAACACTACGTGCTGGAAAAGGATATGTATAGGGGGAAAATTGTCTCTGCTGACGGCAGAATTGCCCTCATCGTCGCAAGGTTAGGAGAAACAAAAGACCGAATCAAGATTGCAAGAGAAATTAAGAAAATCACCCTTAAAGAAATCTGCGACAAAAACGTAAAGGTCTATTTCAGCGGATTGCCCATGCAGATGATCGAGGTCAACCAGATAGTTTTAAGAGACATGCTGAGGTTGATACCAATTGTCAGTCTCGTTGTCATGGTAGTGCTTTTCCTTGGCCTTCACAACCTTAGAGGAGTGATCCTGCCACTTCTTACAGTGGCATTATCCGTCATCTGGAGCATCGGATTGATGGCAACAGTTGGTCGTCCCCTATCCATCATCTCAAACATCATGCCCGTCCTGCTCATTGCCATTGGCACAGCCTACACCATCCATTTTATCTCCCGCTATCGAGAGGAATTTAAAAACGATGACCGCAGAGGAAGCCTCATTAGAACTTTCAAAGGAGTAGGGATACCCATCATCCTCTCGGGCTTAACCACCATCGCAGGTTTCATTTCTTTTGCCGGAGCATATCTCGTTTCTGTAACCGACTTTGGAATATTTTCAGCCTTTGGCGTTTTTGTGGCACTTCTTCTTTCATTAACACTGATTCCTGCGATTCTCTCATTCATGTCTCCCCCAGCAGCAAGGTTCAGACACCTTGAGGAAGGCTCTAAGTTGATGGAAAAAATCATTGAGCCAGTAGCAGAATCCCTTGTTCGTCACAGCAAAACGATTCTCTTTGCCAGTTTCGTCATTATGCTATTGGGAATAGCAGGGGCATTCCGAATCTCAACCAGTGTCAATATCCTCGACTATTTCCCTAAAAACAGCGAGATTCGTCACTCAGAAGATATATTCCAGAAATATTTTGGTGGCTCGATTCCAGTTCAGATACTTATCCGCGGTGACCTCAAAAACCCAGTTGTGCTTGGTGAAATGTTTAGACTCGAGAAATACATTCGTCAGCTCAAAACCATAGACAACCCTCAATCCCTTGCCTCGCTGATTTCAGAGGAAAACTACGTGATGAACGGCATCAGAAATGTCCCATCTAACAGGGAAGGTGTAACAAATCTTCTCTTCATGCTTGAAGGGCAGGACATTCTCTCCCAGCTCGTGGCTCCGGAGTACAACGAGGGAATTGTGCAGGCAAGATTCTCACATCCTGAGACAAAATACATCGTTTCAACCATTGATTCAATAGAAAACTTCATCAACCATGACCTTTTGCGGGAAGCGGTTTTAGTTAAAAGGCAACATATCCCCTCAAACATCGTCCCGAAGGTTGATTCCATCCTCATCTCACGTGCCTCATCTGAGATCGTCTGGGACACCCGATATCGTCTCTCAGAAAGTGTAAATCAGGACAAAATATCTGGAATCATTAAAAGGAACCTGAAGAGCCCCACAAATCTTACTGGGGAAAGTCTAAAAAAACTAAAAAACTCAATTATTGATTATTTCTACAACGAATTTGATATCGAGCTGAGTGAATCCCGGGCAGAGAAAATTACAGATGAATTGCTCAATAAAATCGAGACCCTCGACTATGGCTCCTTTGCAAAAATCTTAAACAAGAATGTTAATGGCTTGAGCGAGGACATTACGAAAGATGCTTACTCTTATGTCTCTTCTCTTGTTACAGGTGCAAGAAATTCGCAACTTGTAAATACCCTTGCCGACAGCATCTGCGCGTTTATTAATTCTTCAACAAAGTGCTCCTCATCTGACCCCCTCGTTCCTGAAAAATTAAGAGAAGACATAGTTGGTGACCTTTACACCCTCGTGGTCCCACAGGTTTATCTTCCATCAGGGCTTATAAAGGGGGAAACGGTCAAATTCACTGCCATTAATAATGGATTTCTCAAAATTTATGGCAAATTTCATGAAAATCTCTTGAAATCCCAGGAGCAGAGTTTTGCCCTTGCTTTTGCGCTTGTAACAATTCTCGTGGCATTCCAGTTGTCTTCAGTTTTAGGTGGTTTTATTGGCATTTATCCCATTCTATTGGTTGTAGCATTCACTTTCTTCATCATGGGATTTGCAGGAGTTCCGCTTGATAACGCAACTATGATGATTGCCGCAATAGTCATTGGAATCGGTATTGATTACGTGATTCATTTCACTTCGCGATTCAAGAAAGAGTTGAGCGTGACAAATGACCCCAACCTTGCCCTGAAGAATACCCTGCTCACCACAGGTCGGGCAATTTATCTCAACGCATTTACCGTGGGCCTCGGCTTTCTCGTGCTCGTATTTGCAGAGCTCATACCATTACGCACATTTGGATGGCTCGTGGCCCTTACCATGCTTTTGAGCTCACTTTTTGCAACGACAGTTCTGCCAGCTTTGATCATTTTAGCAATCAAAGGAGGTGTAAAGAGATGAAAAGGATAATCGCATCGCTAATACTGGTGCTGCCTATTTTTGCAGCACCCAATGCAAATGCCATTCTGGCAAAGGCTGATTCTGTGATGAATGCCCCTAAAGACCGTAAGATGAAGATGGTCATGATTCTGATCGATAAGCATGGGAATAAAAGTATCCGGGAGGGTGAATCGTACCAGAAGGGAGACTCCTATCGTCTGATCAGATTCACCAAACCAGCGGATCAGCGTGGAATTGCTTTCCTGTCTCTGCCGCATGATGTCATGTACGTCTATTTCCCGGCATTCAAAAAGATTAGAAGGATAGCTTCCCACGTGAAAAATCAGACCTTCGCAGGAACAGATTTCACCTATGATGACCTTTCAACCTTCCGGTACTCAAAGGATTACCACGCTACCCTCCTCGAGGAGACAGATTCCACTTATGTACTGAAACTCACACCCAAACCCGGTGTGAAAAAGGATTATGGGTTCCTCAAAATGTGGATTGATAAGAAAACCTACCACCTTCTTAAAATTGAGTTTTACGACAAGAGTGGCAACCTCTGGAAGGTTTTGACCTTCAAGAACATCCACCGTGTAAAAAATTACTGGATTTCAGGTGAAATGGAGATGAAAGACCTGAAAAAGAATCATACGACCATTATGAAACTTGAGGAAATTGAGCTTGATACCGGGATTCCGACAAAATTCTTCAGCCGTAGAACTCTAAGGAGAATGCACTGAAGGAGGTGATAGAATGAAACGCATTTTGATGTTCCTTCTTGCATTGCCCCTCTTTGCAGGGGTGAAGTTTGGAGGGTATTTGGAATTTTATGGACGCTATTGGCTCAAAAGTGATAGTGCTCGCTGGACAATGAACAGAGAGACCTTCAAGCTCAATACTGAGGCGGACATGGGAGAGCACCTGCATTTTAAAGTTGAGAACTACATGGTTCACGACGGGTTCCCGGCAGTGTTTACTCCGGAAGATTTGACAAGCAGGGGGAAACTCTCTCCTTTATCCATCCGACTGGGGGAAACTTATGCCGATGTTTACGATTTTTTAGTCCCTGATTTTGATCTTAGAATTGGACGTCAAATCGTAAATTGGGGAACAGCCGATAAAATCAACCCCACGAGTAACATTAATCCCTACGACATGGAAGACTTCATGGACTTCGGGAAAAGATTACCTGTAAATGCGGCAAGGGCCTTTTACTCCACTGACCTACTGAATTTTGAGTTTGTTTTCGCCCCCATCTTTACCCCATCTTTCATGCCTGCAAATGAATTCACCGAGGCTCTGACATCAAATTCTTCTACTTTACCTCCCGGGGTAACCCGAACAAGGACCGTGATTCAAACCCCGGTACCGAAAGTATCAGAGTCCTCATCCTTTGCCGGGAAAGTCTCAGGCAACTTCTTCGATTGGGACGTCTCACTCTCCTATTTCCACGGTAGGCTCACGGTGCCATTCCCCAAAAAGATGGAAATTTCGGTAGAGGATTCTACTCCTGTCCTCGTTACAACAATGGGATTTCCTGAGATTAATGTGATTGGTGCAGATTTCTCGGGCTCACCATTTGGAGTGGGGTTCTGGGGTGAGTTTGCCTACATAATGCCCGAAAAGTATGTTCTTGAAAATACGCTTTTAGGCCCGGACACCCTGCTCAAGAAACCATTTTTGAAATACGTCATCGGTGGAGATTACACGTTCAAGAATGGATTCTATCTGAACTTCCAGTTTATCCACGGGTTTACCAACGAATACGGAGACAGCTTGAACGATTATGTTACATTCAGGCTGGAGAAGAAGTTTTTAAACGACAGGCTCAAAGTTGCACCGCTTGGAATCGCAGCGGAAATTGCAGACTGGTCAAATGTAAAGGAGAATTACGGTGTAATCCTGAATCCCGAGCTCGTGTACTCTCCCTTTGACAACATCGAATTTAAAGTGGGAGGGATTGTAATTGATGGAAAAGGAGAAAATACCTTTGCTCGACTCAAAGAGATCGATGAAGCTTACATAAGGGTGAAATTGACGTTTTAGAGAGGGATGGTTATTTGAAGTGGTGAGGGGGGCGCGGAGAACATATCTTCACAAAAATTGTGGAGATTATAGTTTTGAGTGAAACTTTTATGCAGATATAGCCAGATAAATCTGTGATATTGACTGCCCATTCCACCCCAGCCCTCCCTTCCAGTGGAAGGGAGGGAGTTCTGTTTAGTCTTAAGTCAGCAAAGTATGGGTGAGACTCAGAATAAACCTTACCCTAGTGAGGGAAGAGTTAGGGTAGAATGGTGAAAGAACATACATTGGATTTAAGATTCACAAGCCCGAAGAGTTGACATAATAAAATCGTATTCAACTATGGCATTCAAGAATTTTCATGTTGTAACCCCTCACCTTGATCCTCACCCCGCAAGTATTTATGCGGGGAGAGGAAGTTTTCTTTGTATTGGGAAGCAAGTTTTTACCTGTGAAAAATGTCTTTTCGCAAAACACATGCCCTGATGTCCCTACATCTCTTTTCACACATTACAAGCTAAATTTCCCTCCTTCCTCGAGGAAGGAGGGGTTAGGGGAGAATGGTGAAATTAAAGTTTGATTTTTGAGGTCTGCGTCCTCGTTCGTCAAAATTTCGAACGAGGGTTTAGATAAAACTCGCTTAAAATCTTTAAAATTTCAGTTGTATCCCCCCACCTAAATCTTCCCCCCGAAAGTATTTATACGGGGGGAGGAGAGTCATTTTTGCGTGAGAGGCAGTAAACATCTGGACCAAAAGCAGCTATCCAAGGATTCTTCTCGAACTTTTATATGGAAGAAACTTTCAGTTGTAACACCTCTCTTCCATTCTCCCCCTGCAACTTCAAAAACACTTCCCTCCCCCACAGGCTTTGCCTGTGGGGGAGGGTTTGGAAGGGGGCATTCCGCTTGAGATCAAGGGATTTAAGATGAAAATTCTCTTTTACCTTGGGAGAGGAAAATTAACGGATATTGATGAGCCAGTTCGAAAAATCCTCAATTTAAGTTGAACTTTTTAAAATTCTCATAATCCCATTAATTATCGCAAACCAGTCGGTAAATTCCCTTCCAGAGGAAGAGAGGGAGCTTTGCTACCCATCATGCCTGGAGAAACCTGTTTAACCTCACTTTTCTGGTCAACCTATTCACAGCTATAAAATTACCAGGGAAACATTTCCGAACAGGCTCGATACTGATTGAAAATTTGTCAGGTGTAGCCCCTCACCTGGCCTCTCCCCGCAAAATTATGCGGGGAGAGGAAGATTCCTTTGGTAAATGCTCACCTGACATCTCACCCCCATGTGTTGGGCATTCCTCAATTGAGATTTAATGTGGATGATCATTTGAGTATTTATGTGAGGGGGGCGCGCACGAAGTGCGCGCCCCCCTCACTCGAAAAAACTCATCTGTAGGTGTAAAATCCTTCAGAAACTTCTGGAGGTTTAAATTGAAGAAAATCCTATTCCTAACGCTGGTTCTGGTTCTCTCAGGCTGTGCCAAAAAGGAAGAGGCACCATCAAGGTGGTTTTACCTTCAGCGCGCTTATCCTCATAAAACTATAAACCCGGAGGCCGTTAAAAGGGCGAGAAACCAATACCTGCGACTCAGGAGATTCGGGACAAAGAACATGATCTGGCAACTCGCTGGTCCCACCAATATTGGCGGAAGGGTTACTGCCCTTGCTGTAAATCCACTTGCCACAAATATAATTTATATCGGAACAGCCGACGGCGGGGTGTTCAAAAGTATAGACAACGGACATACCTGGACACCCATTTTCGACAATACCGGTGTTCTCTCCATTGGAGCAATTGCCATTGATCCACAGGACACGGCGACTATCTACGTTGGCACCGGAGAGGCGAATTCAAGCGGTGATTCCTTTGATGGGAACGGAATCTACGTTTCCCATGACGGAGGAATGACATGGACCCATCTCGGGCTGGATAACACGGCACATATTGGGAGAATTGTCATCAACCCTGTAAATGACAGCATTATCTATGTCGCTGCCATGGGACGACTTTTTTCAACAAATCCCGAACGGGGAGTTTATAAATCCACCGACATGGGTGCAACCTGGCAGCGGGTTTTATTTGTTAATGACACAACAGGCTGTATTGATCTCGCAATAAATCCAGATGCTCCGGATACCATTTATGCAGCCATGTGGCAGAGAATCAGGGGACGCGATTTTAGATTTGTTGGAGGAAACGGGAGTGGCATTTATCGATCACTTGATGGTGGCGCGACATGGACAAAATTAACAAATGGCTTACCTGCTGGGGATAACATCGGACGAATTGGTATTGCCATTGCTCCCTCTTCACCAAGTGTATTATATGCAGTTTTTTCCGACCATCCAGGGAATAGAATTGGTATTTTTAAATCCACAGACGGAGGAAATACATGGCACCCAACTGGTTCATATCCCGAAGGCACCAGCTATGAATGGTATTTCGGCAATATCAGGGTTGCACCAACAAACCCAAACATTGTCTATGTCATTGGTTTAAATGGCTACATCTCAACTGATGGAGGAAATTCATGGAACGATTTCACCAATTCCATTCATGTTGACCACCATGACCTGTGGATTGACCCATCGGATATTAACCATCTGGTTATAGGCAATG
>JALXCE010000347.1 GCA_026991055.1 Caldifarciminota bacterium
TTATGGATGGCTGGATACGGGATGTCACACATGGAGCCCTGTACTACCACTCAAAGGCTATCTCGCCGGGCTGGGCAAACGCCTACAGTCGCAAGGCAGAGATAGGTAACCACGTTTTCTACGGATAGGTGCAGCAGTACAAAACTCCTGCACTCGTCGTATTTATATGCTTCTCCACTGGAATCATCCTCGGAATCCTTAAAAGTCCGGTCCTTGCCATTTTTTCTTTTATTGCAATAAGTCTACTGCTTGTCTATTTAAGAATTTTCCCCTATATAATCCTCGTCATTCTGGGCTTCACTTATGTAAAAATCGACCTTAAAGGACTGAGAAATAGTGCTGAGCTTGTCCCCTTCGCCCAAAAGGTGAGAGTTTCAGGGTGTATTGAAAACGAAAAATTCATCCGTGTGGATGAAATAGAAACCATTCATGATGTAAGAAGGATAAAAACGAAGTTTTTCATAAGAAATGCACCGGACATTGAATGTGGAAAAGTTACCATCTCCGGTGTCATCCGAAGGCCAAAGGGTAGTTTCCGGATTTATCTGCTCTCAAATAAAGCAAACGGAGTTCTGAAATTGCTGTATCTTAAGAGAATTCCTACCAGAAAATGCGCTCCTCGTGATTACATAAGGAAAGTTTTAAAGAGAAACTCCTGGGATATTGAGAATTTTTCCATCATGAGGGCACTCGTTCTGGGTGAAAGAATTGGTCTATCAAAAGGTACGTTAGAGCTCTTTAAAAGAACCGGAACCATGCATATTTTGGCACTTTCTGGGCTACATGTGGGGATCATAACCCTGATAATATTTGCTCTTTTCTCTCTATTTCGAATCGAGAAACGAATAGCCCTGATTGCAACTGGAGTTACCTTGACCCTCTATCTATCTCTTATCGGATTTAAATCTTCACTGCTCCGTGCTTATCTGTTTTTCCTGGCAATCATTATAGCGAAGCTATCAGAGAGAAAGGTAAGATACTTGAACATCTGGGGATTCGCCGGATTTTTATCCCTAATTTATAACCCACTATGGATTTTAAATGTTGGATTCCAGTTTTCATACACCACCACCCTTGGGATAATTCTTACTATCATTCCCCGACTCAAGGGCATCAAAGGATATATCATCACAAGTCTTCTTACCTCACTCGCAGCGACCCTGTTTGTTTCACCGCTTCAGATATACTATTTCAAGTTATTTACACCAGTATCAGTTCTCTCAAACCTCGTTGCGATCCCTCTTGTTTTTGTTATACTTTCAGAAGTTCTTGTCGGCGTCTTATTGAGTTTTCTGCACGCTGGTGTTATCGCTCAACTGTTCTTTGAGGTTGCAAATCTCGCAATTAAGATTCTCCTTGGATTTCTAAAAGTTATCCTTCATCTTGGACTCAGTTATAGATTCGAAGAATCACCCATAAACGCCTACCAGGCTCTGGTATTAATTGCCTTCCTGATAGTATTTACTGTGGGTGTAAGGAGAGTGGTTACGGAGATAAAGAAACCAGATGAGGGATAATATCATGAGCGCACTGGCAATGACGTGTGCCATTTTAACCCCATAAAGTTTCCATGTATCGAATCTCAAAAATTCCACCCAGAATCTCCCAAAGGAGTAAAGCCCAAGATATCCAAAAAATATATCACCATCTTTTTTCCTGCGCGACGATTTAAACTTTAAAAGCAGGAAAAACACAAAGAAATCCCAGAGAGATTCATAGAGAAATGTGGGATGATAATAGGCGTAATGTGCGTATTTTTCGAACCTGTACTGCGGAGGGATGTACATCTTCCAGGGTAAATTCGTTGGAACACCATATGCCTCGTGATTGAAAAAATTACCCCATCTACCGAGGGCCTGGCCAAATATTAACCATGGAGAAACTATATCCGCCAGTAGCAAGAAAGGCATTTTATAAACGCGACAAAGGATATATCCTACGAGCAATCCACCAATTACTCCTCCGTAAATCCCCAATCCTCCGTGCCAGGTTTTGATTATTTCACCAGGATGATACCTGTAATAATCCCAGGACGAAAACACATGATACATTCTCGCACCGACAAAGGCTGCAATGGAAGACCAGAAGATGATTTTATCGAAGTCATCCACACTCAGTCCGTATTTTTTTACATCCCGGTGGGCAAAGATAAGGCCTATCACGAAGGAAACCGCTATGAAAAAGCTATACCACTTTATTCCAAAATTTCCTATGTGAACGAGATAAGGAGAAACATCCCTGGCGCCGATGAACACCTCATGGACAAAATAAACGAACCATATGAAAAATACTCCGATGGCAAATCCTATAAGGATGTAAAAGTACTTCCTGTAGTTCATAGAGCTTTTTCGAGGAAAACTTTAAATATGTCGTAAAGCTGGTGAAGAGATTTAATGCTCACCCACTCATCTTTACCGTGAATATTGCCTCCAACAGGGTATGTAACAATACTTGGAATTCCTTTCTCTGCGAAGAATCTACCATCAGTTGCTCCATGCTCCACACTAAACTCAGCTCGTCTTCCAAGAACTTCTTCAACAGATTCCTTGAATTTCTGCACCATGGGGTGATCTTCAGGCGTAGAAACTACTTCACCGTATGAGCGAAGTTCAACTTTTACCCTGTCTCCAGCTTTCTCAAGGACATACGCGTGCATTTTGGACACAGTCCAGGGTTCAACAAACCTGATATCCAGTTCCATTTCTGCTTTGTCCGGGACAATATTTGCGGCTTCACCACCTTTTAAAACTCCAAGATTAATGGTATTGTGCCAATGCTGTGGATCCCCACAGGGTTCTTTCGGAAAATCTTTTTTAAGGTCTTCGTAAAAATCAATAAGCTTATCCAGAGCGTTTATCCCTTCCCATGGACGAGAACCATGTGTAGAGGCACCAACAGCCTCAACATGGAAATGGGCTACCCCTTTACCTTTAGTGATTATACTAAAATTTTCCCCTCCATCCGGTATAACAGCGAAATCAGCGGAATAATTTTGCTCTTTAAGGAGAAATTCCACACCATCCCGGGAGCCAACTTCTTCGTCAGTAGTAAGCATCAAAGATATCGGGAGATCTGACCCCTTGAGGTCTTTAAATAATTTAATCATAACGGCATCAGGGCCCTTCATATCGAGTGCCCCTCTACCGAACAACTTATCGTTTTCAACAAC